>CAUJGI010000028.1 GCA_963169155.1 Chloroflexota bacterium | reverse complement strand
CTTCCAGGCGCCCTCTTGGGGAAATTGGGGGAAAGCGCAGCTTGGCATTTTTGTGCTGTGGAGTCCCTGGCTGTGGCCCTTCATCCAGCAAGCCAGCCGGGTCTACCAGGAATTTTGGATTCCCGAACCCACCTGGACCGCGGTGACCACGGTGCTTGGCTCTTTTTTGAATGAAAACATCCTTGTTCAACCCGATAAAGTCCAGCTGCTCTGGATTTTTTATATCCTGGTGCTCGGTTTGGGATTGGTGCACTATCGGAAAAACGTCTCGCGCTTCCTGTTTCTGGCCACCTTGTTTGCCGTCCCCTTCCTGGGCGAGCTGATCGTCAGTATACGGCGACCCATTTTTTATGATCGGACCCTGATCTGGCTAACCATTCCGTTGTTCCTGGTGCTGGCGGCCGGAATCGCGCAGTTTAAACATCGCATGCTCATCATCCTGGTGCTGGGGGTTTTAGGCACCAACAACCTGTTTTCGGCAGGCGATTATTACCGGTTTATGCTCAAAGAGGATTGGGGCAACGCAGCTGGTTACGTGGCCAACTTCGCCGAAGAGGGGGATTTAATTCTGTTCCACGCTTCCTGGGTACAAATCCCGTTTGATTACTATTTCGAAACGTACGAAACCCTGTACGCAATCCAGGTAGAGAAGCGCGGTGTCCCTGTTGATATGTTCGATAGGGGTATTCTGGAACCCAAGATGACGGAAAGCGACATACCCGGCCTGATCTCTCTGATAGCCGGGCATAGCAGGGTGTGGCTGGTTTACAGCCACGATTCGTACACCGACCCCACGGGAATTGTGACCCAAACGCTCGAAGGGAAGATGGAAGTTATTCAAGAACGTGATTTTTATGGGGGGAAGGTGCGATTGTATGGCACTCCTTGAAGTTGCCAACGAGCCCTCAAGTTACAGCTTGTGAGAAATTTTGAGCAGCGCGATTTTGGTGCTGTGGTTGAATGGCGCGGGGTCGGTGATGGGCGGGGTGATTTGGGTGTGGCGGTAGCCGGTGCAATCCTCCGGCACGGGGATGAACTGCTCAATCGCCACGTAGCCATCAGCGCAGAGCGTTTCCAGCTCGGCCAGGTAGTCGGCCCCGCTGACGTACAAGGCATTGTTAATGGCGATAATGTGGCCATTGGGGCGGACCAACGGCCGTACCTTGTTCACCAATCTTGCCATCCCCTGATTCAAATCCACGGTGCCTGCGGCCGTTTGCGCAAAAAAGGGCGGGTCAACAATAACACAGTCAAACTGCGCCCCCGCTCGAATTAACTGGCTCATGTGCCGCCAAAAATCCCCCGCCTGGAACAACTGCCGGTCAATGGCAAAGCCATTCAGCGTGTACGACGTTTTGGCGACGTTGAGAAAACGCTTGTTCAGGTCAGTTTGCAAGACACGGGTTGCCCCCGCCGCTTGTGCCGCAACACCCAGGCTGCCGGTGTAAGCGAACGTGTTTAGCACCTCTTGCCCCGCCAGGTTGTCCAGCGCCCAACGGCGCACGTGGCGCGTGTCCAGGTAAAAGCTGGCGTCCTGGTTTAGCGTCAGGTCAAGGGCATAACGCACGCCGTGCTCGCGGATTTTGGTCGTGAGCGGCCCGCCCCACAGCAGCACACCGCGTTTCTCCTCGTCCGAGCCATTGCGGATTTTCAGCAAAACTGCTTGCAGCCACGGAAACTGCTCGCGCAAAAGCTGCTGAACGGCCGTTACCACCTCACTCAATTCTTCCGGCGGGTCGGCATGGTTGGTGAGCACGGCCGTTGCCCCAAACAGCTCCACCACCAACTGCGGGCATCCTTCCCGAAAGCCGTTGAAGAGGCGAACGGCCGTTTCGTGCCGCTCATCCAGCAAGGGCAGGCGGGCGAGGAGGGACTGGGTGAGGAACGGCCGTATGGCATCGGCATCAATCATCGTGTGGAATGTAATTAGTAATTGGGTAATTGAGTAATTTAATTACCCAATTACTCAATTACCCAATTACCTAAATATGAATCGCCTCACCCTCTACCGCGTGGGCCGCTTCCATCAGCGCCTCGCTCAGGGTGGGATGGGCATGGACGTTGTGGGCGATCTCTTCGGCCGTCAGCTCGGCGTTGCGCGCCAGCGTCAGCTCCGGCAGCAATTCGGTGACGTCTGGGCCAACCATGTGCGCCCCCAAAATCTCGCCATACTGCTTGTCAGCGATGATTTTGATGAAGCCATCCTTCTCGCCCAGCCCCAGCGCTTTACCGTTGGCAATAAACGGGAACTGCCCCACGTTGATCTCGTAGCCCGCCTCTTTGGCCTGCGCTTCGGTATAGCCAAAGCTGGCCACCTGCGGTACGCAGTAGGTGGCCCGCGGCATCATGCGGTACTCCAGCGGCGTGGTGTGTTTGCCCGCAATAGCGTCTGCCGCCACAATGCCCATGGCCGAGGCCACGTGGGCCAGGCGATATTCCGTGGCCACGTCGCCGATGGCGTAGATGTTGGGCACATTGGTGCGCATCTGTTCATCAACGGCAATCGCCCCGCGGTCCGTCAGGTCAATGCCCACATTTTCCAGGCCGATATTTTCCACATTGGGCCGGAAGTTAATGGCCAGCATCACCTTGTCGCCTTCCAGCTTTGTCCCGTCGGCCAGGGCTACCGACACGCTGCTATCGCCCTTCTCAATTTTCT
>CAUJGI010000027.1 GCA_963169155.1 Chloroflexota bacterium | reverse complement strand
TCTATGTCAAAGATCAAGGCTGGGCCACCATGCCTGGCGAAACGGACCCGGATGATCGGGTAGCTGCCGAATGCGCCCAGCAGCTGATGCTACTTGATTAATAGGCTTTCTAAGCCAAAAGATGTTTTGGGTCTTTAGGATTTGGCGGGGACAAACTGATTTTTGCACGAATTGACGCGAATTAACACGAAAATTAGCGTTAATTCGCGTCAATTCGGTGCGAACCCCCTGAAATCCTAAAGAGCCGATGTTTTCTACCAAGTAGAAAAATAGAGCAGATACCAACCAATAAAAGAAAATGGAGAAAAATGATGAGTAAAAGCAACGACACTAAAAAAAGTGGTAAGAATAAACCGTCAAAAACGGTAAAAGAAAAAAAGCAGGCCAAAAGAGAGAAGAGGGAAGAAAAAGAGAGAAAGGATCATCCCAAAATTAGTGACTTGTAATTGAAATCTCCATGCAATTTTCAGCGCGGCATTGAGCCTCACCACTGAAGTTCTCATTGCGGATAGCCCGGAATTCAGATCGGCGATGTCCAAGGCGGGCATGGGTGGTGTGATGTAAGTGCGTGGTCATCATGGCGTAAGGCATCTGCCCGACCATGTTATTAGGCCGGTCAGATTGTCGCGTGAGAAGAACGGCCGTTCTCACTTGATCTAAACCAAAATCAGAACGTCTTGGTGGCGAAACCAGCCCACCCCAAAAGGAAGAGAAAATGTCAGAGAAAAAGCATTTCACAACCGAACAAGCCACCGAAATTGGCAACAAGCTCAACATCGATTGGAACCGCTTCGCCGTAGAACAGTTCCGCATGGGCCTGGATGTTGAATTGGAACATGGTCTCAATGATCCAACAACAGACGTAACGGGCAACGACCCCATCCTCACCGGCAAAATCGCGCTCGCGCATCTGAATGAGTTTGCCGACTATTACACACGTCTACAAAAGATGGAGCGGGAAGCCGAAGAAGAGTTAACACAAGCTTTATCAACCTGATCAAAATTGTCAGGCTAAAGGGAAACAAAATATGAGCCACCACCAAAAAGTAGCCATTGTCACAGGAGCCGCCTCTGGGATCGGCAAAAGTGTTGCTGAACACTATGCGCAAGATGGCATAGCGGTTGTCCTCTCCGATGTGAATCAAACATTGGGCGAGCAAGCCGCCGCACAGATCCGGCAGGCAGGTGGGCTAGCAACATTTGTGATGGCCGATGTCTCTAGCCCGTCCGATTGTGAGCATGTGGTCGATGTCGCTCTGGCGCAGTACGGCCGTCTCGATTATGCCTGCAACAATGCCGGCATCGGCGGTGAACAAAACCAAACCGCTGATCTATCCATCGAAGGTTGGCAGCACATTTTGGCCATCAACCTATCAGGGGTCTTCTTCTGTATGAAATATCAAATTCCGGCCATGCTCAAGAGTGGTGGGGGCGCAATTGTTAATATGGCCTCCATTCTGGGGCAAGTTGGGTTTGCCGGAGCGGCAGGCTATGTAGCGGCTAAACATGGTGTGGTAGGCCTTACCCAGGCGGCTGCGCTAGAGTATGCACCACAGGGAATCCGCATTAACACCGTAGGTCCCGGCTTCATTAGCACACCGATGATCCATGAACTCGAAGAGAACTTAGACCTAAAAAGTGCGCTGGTAGCGCTGCATCCGATTGGACGTCTGGGTCGGGCTGAAGAAGTCGCCGAATTGGTGATTTGGCTCAGTTCAGAAAAAGCGTCTTTTGTGACGGGAGCCTATTATCCTGTAGACGGCGGCTTTCTTGCGCGCTAAAGATTAGCCAACACTTTACCTTCAATTGTTCCCGGGCTGTTCAGCATCCCCCACTTTTTTCAGCCAGAACCGTCAAAGTACAGCTTTGCATTTGGCACAGCGCCTGCAGAATTCGGAACAAATTTTGGCCAAACTGCACTATAGTGAAACAACTGAAAAAAGGAATGGAAGCTCAATAGGAGCTATTCATCTATGGAGAATAACTTGAACAATTCAGCTATCAACCGCATTGCCTTCATTGGCAACTACTTGCCGCGCCAGTGCGGTATTGCCACCTTCACCACCGACCTGTGCGAAGCGGTCGCCAGCGAATATAGTGGTACTACCTGCATCGCCCTGCCCGTCAACGACACCAAGGTCGGTTATGCCTATCCGCCGCGGGTTCGTTTTGAATTGATAGAAAAGGACATCGACTCTTATCGCCGTGCGGCCGACTTTATCAATATCAACAACGTTGATATGGTTTGTTTACAGCACGAGTATGGCATCTATGGCGGCACCGCCGGCAGCCACATCCTGGCCTTGCTGCGTGAATTAAACACGCCGATTGTCACCACCTTGCACACGGTTTTGGAAAAGCCCAACCCCGATCAGTGCCGGGTGCTGCAAGAAGTGGCCGCCCTATCGGACCGGGTGGTGGTGATGAGCGAGCGCGGCGTAGAATTTTTGTCGGCGATTTATGGCGTTCCGGCAGAAAAGATCGATCTGATTCCCCACGGCATTCCAGACGTTTCCTTTGTTGATCCCAGCTTCCACAAAGACCTGTTTGGCGTAGAGGGCAAGATGGTGCTGCTCAGCTTTGGCCTGCTTTCCGCCAACAAAGGGATCGAAACGGTGATTGCCGCCCTGCCCGCCATCGTAGCGCGTAATCCCAATGTGGTTTATATCGTAGTTGGGGCCACCCATCCCCACGTTTTGCGCCAGCAAGGGGAGACCTATCGTTTATCGTTACAGCGGCTGGCCAAGGAGCTGGGCGTTGCAGGAAATGTCATTTTTTATAATCGCTTTGTTACTCTGGAAGAGCTGATTGAGTTCATCAGCGCCGCTGACATTTACATTACCCCTTACCTCAATGCCGCTCAAATCACGTCGGGCACCCTGGCTTACACGCTTGGCGCGGGCAAAGCCATCATCTCCACGCCGTATTGGTATGCCGAAGAGATGTTGGCTGACGAACGGGGCGCGCTGGTACCGTTTAACGATCCGGCGGCATTAGCCGAGCAGGTGATTGACCTCCTGGAAAACGAATCCAGGCGTCACGCTATGCGCAAACGGGCTTATCTGTTTGGGCGGGCCATGATTTGGCCACAAGTGGCGCAGCGGTACATGGAGAGTTTTGAACGGGCGCGGGCCGAACGCCGATCGTTTTTACCCACTGGCTTCGTCGTCAAACCGCTTGACCAACGTCCGGGCGAACTGCCGCTGCTTAACCTGGATCACCTGCACCGCATGACGGACGACACGGGCATGATTCAACACGCCAATTTTATTGTGCCAAATTATGACGAAGGTTACAGCATCGACGATAACGCCCGGGCTTTGATTGTGTGCATGCACCTGGCGGAATTGGAGTTAGGCAACGGGCAATCGTTAGCGCTGGCGTCTCGTTATCTGGCGTTTATTGGCTATGCGTTTAATCGGGCAAACGGCCGTTTCCGCAACTTCATGAATTACCAACGCAACTGGTTGGAAGAGAGCGGCTCTGATGACAGTCACGGCCGTACCTTGTGGGCCTTGGGCACCGTGTTGGGCCGCTCCAACACCCCGGCCCTGCAAAGTATGGCGGGCTGGCTGTTCGAGCAAGCCCTGCCCGCCATTTTGGCCACAACTAGCCCCCGGGCCTGGGCCTTTACCCTCATCGGCATTCACGAATATTTGCGCCGTTTTGACGGCGATCGCTGGGCCAACCAGGTCCGGGACGAACTGGCGGGACGCTTGCTATCCCTCTATCAACGCTGCCGGACAGAAGAGTGGCACTGGTTTGAAGCAGAGTTGAGCTATTGCAATGCGGTGCTGCCCCAGGCCATGTTGATGTGCGGCCAATGGATTCCTGACAAAGCGATGACTGAAGCGGGTCTAGAGTCGCTCCGCTGGCTGGCTAAAGTGCAGCAGGCAGACCCGGCCGAGAGCCATTTTGTCCCCATTGGTTCCAACGGCTTCTATGCGCGAAATGGTGAACGGGCCAGGTTTGATCAACAGCCGGTTGAGGCGCAAACAATGGCCTCGGCCTGCCTGGAAGCGTATCGCAGCACGGGTGATCCGCGCTGGCGCACCGAGGCCCAGCGTGCTTTCGAATGGTTCCTCGGACGCAATGACTTGAACCTGCCTCTTTACGACCCAACCACCGGCGGCTGCCGTGACGGCCTCCATCCCGACCGCCCCAATGAAAATCAAGGCGCGGAATCTACATTGGCTTTTCTGCAAACTTTGCTGGAACTACGTCTGGCTGAGAACCCCCTATTATCTCTGGAAACCCAAACAAAATGAATTCACAACATCCCGAACTTTTTCATCGTCATAAACTCAACCCCATCCTGACCGCCGCCGATTGGCCTTATCCAGTCCACACGGTGTTTAATCCGGCCGCCACGCTGCTGCCCGATGGCACCACCCTCCTTCTATGCCGGGTCGAGGACCGGCGTGGGCTTTCCCACCTGTGCGCCGCCCGCTCCGCCAATGGCGTGGATGATTGGCAGATTGACCCCCAACCGACCCTCCTGCCGGACCCTGAACGCTACCCGGAAGAAATATGGGGCATTGAAGATCCGCGCATCACGTATGTCCCCGAACTGGGCCGGTATGCTGTTGTCTACACCGCTTTCACCCGCGATGGTCCCGGTGTGGCCCTCGCCATGACCGAAGATTTTCGCCATTTTGAACGCTATGGGCTGATTATGTCCCCCGATGATAAAGATGCGGCGCTGCTGCCGCATCGCATTGGCGGCCATTGGGCCATGATCCATCGTCCGGTGAGCTCTGCCCGAGCTCACATGTGGATCTCCTATTCGGCCGACCTGTGGCACTGGGGCAGCGACAAGCTGATGATGGAAGCCCGGCGAGGTGCGTGGTGGGATGCCAATAAAATCGGTCTATCACCGCCGCCCATCGAAACGCCAGAAGGGTGGCTGGTGATTTATCACGGCGTGCGTCACACAGCGGCAGGTTCTCTTTATCGGCTGGGTTTAGCGTTGTTTGATCTGGAAACACCAGAACGCTGCCTCAAGCGCGGCGATGAGTGGGTCTTTGGCCCAGAAATGCCTTACGAGCAGCAGGGAGACGTGGGCTATGTCGCTTTTCCGTGTGGGTACACTATTGCCCCTGATGGCGACACGCTGCATCTGTATTATGGGGCGGCGGATACAAGCATTGCCATGGCTACAGGCAGTATTCAGACCATGCTTCATTGGCTTGATGAGCACCATCATGAGTAAAGAGAGCCTGGGGCAAGCTTCTACCGTTTCCCCTCCACGCCCACCCATACCCGTACCAGGCTTACCGCCCCACTCCGGTCAAATATGTGTTGGCTGGTGGCCTGGTCTAAACAGTGGCTGCGGATGATTTGGCGACGGCCGTCTGCCCACATCACTTCAATCTGTCTCTCATCCCCCAGCGTGTACACAATCGGCGTCTGACAGAACGTGAAGGCCAGGGAACCCGGCGGCAGCGCCACGGTTTGAGCGCAACCCTTTTGGTCGATATACGAAAAAACGCTTGAGTCCCGCAAAAATTCTTGCGTCTGGAGCAGCGTGGGGGCAAAACAAAGCTGCCCCCCCTGCACCATCACGCCCAATTCGCCCCAGCGCGTCAAAATCTCTTCCTTCACCTGCCCGGTCATGCCTGGCTGGCGCGCCCCGCTGCCCAGCGGCGTGTGCGAGTACGGATCGGTGGGGAAAGCGCCGTAACCCTCGGGCGTTTTGTTGAAGCCAATGCCCGCGCGGATGTCGTAATAAGCAGCAGCAAGGGCGGTAGTAACGGCCGTATCTGCCCCTTCCCGCACCGCCTGCTGGTAACATTCCTGCGCCGCCAGCAGCAGCTTGGCCACCATGTGCCAGTAGATGCTGCCCAACCCCTCGTAAGCAAAAAAAGTGCCTGACCGGCCCGTGAAGGCACGATGGTTAAAGGTGGTCTCAAACAGTGCCAGAATAAAATCATGCTCCTCGGCCACCAGTTCGGCCAGTTCAGGTTCCTGGCGCATCGTGTGTAACACGGCCGTTACATCGCTGGCATTGCGGAAACGGCCGTTAAAATGAAACATACCCGCCTCATCTGCCACCAACAGACGTTTGTCCCCGGCGGCTTGTAATGCCCGTACCAGCGCCGACTGGGCCACCTGGCCCGGCGTCACGTTGTTCTTCTGGCGGAAGCCGGGCAGGCGGCGGTTGGGGTACAGCATGTACGACTGTTGGTCTGCCCGGTACAAATCGCTGTGACGCAGGCTTTGCAGCAGCGCCAGCGCCGCCGCCGGAGCCAACAGGCCGGATGAAAGCAGCGCCACCTGCCCTTCCAGCATCAAATAGAGCGGTTCAACACCCGCCGCTTCAGGGTCCAGGCGCAAAATGTTGTAGGTGTGGGCCAGCCCATCGGGCCGCCGGTTGACGCGCAGCGTGTGCTCGATGTAGCGTTGGGCCAGGGTGAGAAAATCAGCCAGATCGGCCGCCGCGAGAGGCTGCGTTGTCTGCGGCAAGCCGGTTTGGTAGAGGGTAGCGCGGTAGGCCGTAACGGCCGTTCCCAACGCATCCATCACCGCCCGCCGATCCGGGTCACTAAAGCCCCTGTCCAATCGGTCTTGAAAATGGGTGAAAATGGTCTGCACATCGCCAAAGAGGGTAGCAACGGCCGTATTCACCACAAAATCCGCACCGTCGTACGCCGCCAGCAGCTTCTGCCAGAAGGCAATGAAGCGGCGCAGATACGCCGCCGTCACCACCGACAGCCCCTTGCCCACCAGTGCATTGTTGGCGTCGTTCCACTCCGGGCGCTGCGTATTCATCCAGATGCCGCCCTCCGGCACCAGGTTGCTGAGTTTGGCCAGCAGCAGCACCAGCAGCTTCTCTACCATCGTCACGTGAATGACGTGACCAGCGCTGTTTCGCAGCAAACGGCCGTCCGTGCCCACTTGGGTTACGGCCGTAGCCACCGCTTTTTCCACTTCCCAGTCAAAGGCGATCGTGTCGTACCAGTTGCCCAACATCTCAGCATA
>CAUJGI010000026.1 GCA_963169155.1 Chloroflexota bacterium | reverse complement strand
ATCGGTCGCCCTTGACCGTGTCATACCCGCGTAGGCGGGTATCCATCGTGTTGACCTGTGCGGATTCCCGCCTTCGCGGGAATGACAATTAAAAAGATTTTGCAGGGTGAACGGATAAAATCTGTGCAATCTGCGAAATCTGTGGATAAAGAGCCAGGCTGGCATCTGGCCGATGGAGCAAAAAAATGAGTGAAGCAGCAGAAACTTTATCGTTTGAAGCCGCCCTGGCGGAACTGGAAAAAATCGTCGCCCAGCTGGAATCGGGGGACTTGACGCTGGAAGCCTCGCTGGACCTGTTTGAGAAGGGGCAAAAGCTGGCGCAGCAGTGTAACGTGCAGTTAGAAACGGCCGCCCTGCGCATCGAGCAGCTCACCAGCGACGGCGAAATTGTGGAATTGGACCTGTAAGCCTAATTGTCAGCCCCCGCAACAATCGTTATACTCATTCCTGGCGCAGGGAGTTGTTGTTTGCTGTGGATGGTGTGGGTGTAGGAACGGCCGTATCAAAGCCCCAAGCTGCAAATTGCCCGCAGCGAGCAATCCCTCAAAATAAACACAGAAATTTACTGTGGCTGAATCGGAGCCATTCAAGTGAAGGGAAAATAAGTTGTTCAAAAGCATCCGTGAATCATTAAGCCGCACCCGCAACAACGTTTTTGGCCAGATTGCCTCTGTCCTGGGTGCGGGGGATATTACCGAAGAAACCTGGGAAGATTTGGAAGCGCTGCTGGTACAGGCAGACGTAGGCGTGCCCACCACCCTGGCCATCGTCGAGTCGCTGCGCGAGCGGGTGAGAAAAGAAGGGCTTTACCGCGCCGACCAGCTGACCAACGCCCTCAAACAAGAGCTGCGTAAAGTGCTGGTTGATGCGCCGCCGTTGGAGCTGGACGCCCCGCGCCTGCTCACCGTCGTGATGATTGTGGGCGTCAACGTCTCCGGCAAGACCACTTCCATCGGCAAGCTGTCGCGCCATTACCTGAACACAGGGCGCAAAGTCATGCTGGCCGCGGCCGACACCTTCCGGGCGGCGGCCATTGACCAGCTCAAAATCTGGGGTGAGCGAGCCAACGTGCCCGTCATTTCCGGGCAGCCCAATGGCGACCCCGGTGCTGTGGCTTACGACGGCATCCGCGCCGCCCGCGCTCGTGGCTACGATTTGCTCATCATCGACACCGCCGGTCGGCTGCACACCAAGTTCAACCTGATGCGCGAGCTGGAAAAAGTGTATGGCGTCTGCAAGAAGAGCGTACACGCCGCGCCGCACGAGGTGCTGCTGGTGCTGGACGCGCCCACCGGGCAAAATGCGCTTGTCCAGGCGGAAAAGTTTAAGGAGTCGGTGCATGTGACCGGCGTGATTTTGACCAAGCTGGACAGCACGGCCAAGGGGGGCATGGTGTTTGCCATTTACCGCGAGCTGGGACTGCCGGTGCGCTTCATCGGCACGGGGGAGCGCCTTGAGGACCTGGCCCCGTTTGACCCCGATCAATTTATCGAAGGCCTGTTTGAGTAATCAGAATTGAATCAGGATCGCTTGGCGATCGCTGAAATCGCACAATGAGAAGGATGTAGACCGAAATGGAAGAATTAGCTGAAAAATTAACCAATTTGCAACAAACCGTAAATTTGCTGCGGAGGCGTCTTTGACGTACCTGCTAAAGCGTTAAAGGTTTCACAATTAGAAGAAGTGGCCGCGGCCCCTGGTTTTTGGGATGACTCGGCCAAGGCGCAGGCGATCATGCGCGATCTGACGAAGCTGCGCGACCAGGTTACCGTCTGGGAAGCGCTTAGCCGCCGCCTGACCGATGCTCAGGAGTTGGTGGAGCTGGGTGATGAAGAATTGGCAGCCGAGCTGACCAATGAGGTAGCTAATTTGGAAGCGCAGGTGTCCCAACTGTCGTTTGAAACGCTCTTTTCCGGGCAGTATGACGACGAAAACTGCATCCTGGCGATTCACGCTGGGGCCGGCGGCACCGAGGCGCAGGATTGGGCGCAGATGTTGCAGCGTATGTTCATGCGCTGGGCAGATTCACACCAGATGGTGGTGGATATTGTGGATGAAAGCCCTGGTGATGAGGCGGGCATTAAGAGTGTGATGATGGCGGTGAAGGGCAGCTATGTGTACGGCCGTCTCCAATCCGAACGTGGCGTGCACCGCCTGGTCCGCATCTCACCTTACGACGCATCGAGCCGCCGCCATACCTCATTTGCCAAGGTAGAAGTGTGGCCAGATGTGGCCGAAGATATCGAGATTGAGATTGACGAGAAGGATTTGCGTATTGACCGGTTTAAGGCGAGTGGGGCGGGGGGCCAGCATGTACAGAAGAACGAAACGGCCATACGCATTACCCACTTACCCTCCGGCATTGTTGTTTCTTGCCAGAACCAGCGCTCATTGACGCAAAACCGGGAAATGGCAATGAAGATTCTCAAAGCCCAGCTGTTTGATCTGGAGCAGCGCAAGCAGGATGCCGAAATGGCGGCGCTGAAGGGTGAAGATGTCGATGCCGCCTGGGGCAGCCAGATTCGCTCCTATGTGCTGCATCCGTACAAGATGGTCAAAGACCATCGCACAAATTATGAAGTAGGCAATGCCCAGGCGGTGCTGGACGGCCGTCTGGACGATTTTATGGAAGCATATTTAAAGCAAAAAGTAGGACAGTCGCTACCGACTCCATAACCGAAGAAAGGAGGCAACCCATGGCAGAAGATCCTAAAAAACCAGGGATGGGCGCTCG
>CAUJGI010000025.1 GCA_963169155.1 Chloroflexota bacterium | reverse complement strand
GACCCTGGCCTGGCGGCACAGCCGCTTGAGCCTTGGGCCTCACCATTGTGGTGAATGGTGAGGCAAACCCCTCGGTTTTCTGCGATTAGGCGAAGCAAGCCTGCGGTAGCCTGGCTGTGATTTTGCATCACCAACAGCGCTGCCTGGGCCAGACGGTACGGGGCGGTGGCGACGGCGGGGGGCAGCCCAGGCACGCTGCTGCCTTCATACCGGACAGTGAGCAGGCCTGGGTGGGTAAAAGATTCCGCGGCCAGTTGCAGGGCTTCGTGCAGGCCAAAACTGTCAAGCTCCAACGGCCGTAACTCGCGGGCCAGATGGGTCAGACCAGCAATCAGCTCCACAAGCAGGGGCAGCGCCTGGGCCACCTCGCGGCGCAGTTGGGCATTGGGGGTAGTGGGCAGCAGCGAAAAATGAATGTGGAGAGCAGATAACGCTTGAACGGCCGTATCGTTTAAGTAAGCGGCTACCTGCTTGCGTTCCACTTCCCGGTCATTCACGGCAAGGTAATAAAGCGTCTTCAGTTGGGCCATGTCCTGCGGCATTTCTGCCGAGGGGAAAGTCGATAAATTTGCCATTTCAATGGCGCATTTTAGCGCAATCTACGCTTATGACGATGGGGCCATCCGGCCGTGGCTGAAGCCGCCGCGCCATGCTGGCAAACGATTGCCGCAAACGTAATTGGGGGAAACGGCCGTTTTACCAGAGGTAGCGGGCCTGCGATGGCTGGCTTTTTGGGGCAGCGATGGCGGTTAAAGAGAGTCAGGCATATGCTTTTTTGCTCAGGAAATCTATGTCTTTTTTGTACCTTTTCCCCCTCACAGGTTGAGCCCTCATTTGAGAATGTACCTTTCTCTATATCTTCTCATTCTACCGTGGTACATCTACAAAAAGCTCAGGCCCAGTATGATTGAGTCAGAAATCGCGAGTTAACAGGTAGGCCTCAAAAGCTGCCTTGCATACAGCCACAGAGGTCATAGTCATATCATAATCATAAAGGTTAGCGAGGAGAATTGTGATCAACTATTCAACAAGAAAGCTGTTGCACGAATACGACATACACAAATACGACATAATGGATATTTCAAGGAATCGCGATCAAAATGAACACCCGCTGCTGGGGAAGGCTGTGCTGCTAATTGGCAATGATACGGCCGTTGTGCATAGCCTGATCATGCAGATGGCCCAAAAAGGGGCCGATGTAGCGCTGCTGTGTGGACGCTTTCCTACAAAAACGGTGCAGCGGCTTAAGGCGCAGGTTCAGGCTTTAGGCAGCCACCTTTTTTTGGTGCAGCAGGCAGACAACGAGGGTCATTCCATTGGCCAACTGGTCCACTACATTGCTGCCGAGTGGGGGCCGATTGACTTCTTCATCGACCTATCCGCCAGGCAAAGCAGTGCTGCGCCACCAGAGGATGGGACCGAACAGGAGTCTGAAGCTGCGTCAGAGGAAAGTGGCGCTGAGCCGCTCTGGAACCTGAAGCCGTGGCAGGTGACGCAGGTAGTTTTGGAAGCAATGACTCAAGCCTGACACACTCCGGCACTTAAGCAAAAATTGGCAAAAGGAGATTAAAATGACAGCTGTGAAACCAATCGAACAACAAATTAGAAAACAGGTCGATAAGCAGGCAGAAAAGCTAGGCAAGAAGCGCCATGTTGTCGATGGCAAGGTCACGCAGGTAAAAGGGTTTGCCCAGGAGAAGTTCGGTGAACTGACCCACAATGATCGGATGCGCCGCGCTGGCCGACGGCAGCAGGTGAAAGGTAAATTACAGGAACGTGGCTGGTTTGCTGGTAGAAAAACCTGGCTGATGCTGGGTACGGCCGTTGCCCTCATCGCCGCCATTCTTTTCTTCCGGGGTGGCTCAAACCCCGATCGCTTGTAGCCCGATTTTGTAAATCGGGCCATTTACGAAGAAGCGTTCATGAGCGCCCGCGCAACACCGTGAAGCAAATCACCAGATTTTAACCCACGTCAATCCGCGGCCTATCTTCGAGGGAGACATGCATGGCAACAAAAACCAAAAGTAAAAAGCTGGAGCAGGTCCACATCGGCCTGGCGGCTGAAAATCGCGAAGCGATGATTCAGCGGCTGAACAAGGTGTTGGCCGATGAGCAGTTGCTCTACACCAAAACGCGAAACTACCACTGGAACGTCACCGGCATTCACTTTTCCCAGCTGCACGAGCTGTTTGAAGAGCAGTACAACAGCCTCCAACTGATAGCTGACGAAGTGGCGGAACGCAGCCGGATGTTGGGCGGAACGGCCGTTGGCACCATGGCCGAATTTCTGGAGCAAACCCGCCTCTCGGAAACGCCCGGGGCCAGCCCCAGTGCGCCAGACATGCTGGCCAATCTGCTCGACGATCACGAGCAAATCATCACCGCCCTGCGCGACGACATTAAAGCGTGTACAGAAGAATTTAACGACGAAGGCACGGCCGATTTATTAATTGGCACCATGCGTGCCCACGAGAAAATGGCCTGGATGCTGCGCGCCATGATCAATGGCAGCGGTTAACATCTAAAGAGTTGTTATCGAGAAAGGGCCAATCTTTAAGATTGGCCCTTTCTAACAAAAGAGACGGCCGTTAAGCAACGGCCGTCTCTTTTATTATGCCCGCACGCGGCATTTTCTGCCGTGAATTAAGCCGCAAACAGCGCCCCTATTTCGGCGATATCCACATTGCCCCCGCTCAAAATAACCCCTACCCGCTGGCCCTGTCCGGCAATTTTGCCTGTTAGCAGCGGTGCCAGGGCCACCGCCGAACTGGGTTCTACGACCAGCTTGAGCCGCGTCCACAAAAACGTCAGAGCGGTCACAATCTCATCTTCCGTCACCGTGAGAATGTCCGTGACGTACTGCCGCAGGATGGGCAAATTGTGCTCGCCCACGTAGCGGGTGCGTAGGCCATCAGCCAGGGTGGTGGGAACGGCCGTTAACCGCACAATTTCCCCCGTCTGCCACGACTGCTGCGCATCGTTGGCGCTGGCTGGCTCGACGCCCAGCACCCGGCAGTTTGGCTGAACGGCCGCGGCCGCCAGCGCCGTGCCGCTGAGCAGCCCGCCCCCGCCGATAGGCGCCAGCAGCAGGTCCAACGGCCCTGCTGCTTGCAGCAGCTCCAGGGCCGCCGTGCCCGCCCCGGCAATGATGTGCGGATTATCGTACGGGTGAATGAGCGTGTAGCCATGTTTGGCAATCAGGTCGGCGCACACCGCTTCCCGCGCTAGGGCCGGGCAGGTGACGATGGTGGCCCCGTAGCCTGCCGTAGCCGCTTGTTTGATGGCGGGTGAATCCTCCGGCATGACGATGGTGGCTCTAATCCCCAGAAGTTGAGCCGCCAGGGCCAGCCCCTGGGCATGGTTGCCGCTGGAATGGGTTACCACGCCCGCCGCTTTGTGCACCTCGCTGAGCTGGCTAAGGGCATTGTACGCCCCGCGAAATTTAAACGCGCCCACCCGCTGGAAATTCTCGCATTTCAGGTAGATTTGCTGCCCTGTCTGCGCGTTAAGCGTGCGCGAGGTGTGGATGGGGGTGTGGTTGGCAATGCCTTGCAGGCGAGCGGCGGCTTCTAAAACGGCCGTTGGCCGGGGAATGTCTATCATGTTTGTTCTCTTTGCCAGGTGGGGTGTTTATAACGGCCGTTTCATCTCAACGCGGCGGAAGGAATCAAAATAGCCTGCTTTCTGAAAGCCGAGCCACTTCTCATCTTCGCACAAGTTTTCGGCAATAGAATCCTGCCGCCTGTGGCGCTGATGCAGCACGGTAAGTATGGCTTCGGTCACTTCGGTCGGATCGCCCACGGTGATTTCTACCACCAGGCGCGTCAGCTGGAGCAGCCCGGCATGATAAGTGACCCAACCCCGCCCGCCATTTTTTAGCTCCACCAGCAAGGCCGATAAATTCCGCACGTTTTGCAGGGATTCTGTTTCGTTGAGCCAATTCGGCCGTTCCTGCCGGTGCGAGAGCAAAATGATGGCGTCTTCGTGGTTTAGCGTTGTCACCTGTTTCACCGTATCAAAAACTGCCTCATTGAACTCCGCTTTGGGGGCGCGACGGGCAACGATCAGCTCGCGCGTTTCGCGAAAGCCAAATTTATGGAAGAGGCTGTGCGCCGGCAGGTTGCCCTTGATC
>CAUJGI010000024.1 GCA_963169155.1 Chloroflexota bacterium | reverse complement strand
CGGGCGGCCCGGAATGTTGTACGCCAGAAACTGGTCGCCATACCCTGGCCAGATGAAGGCCAGCAGCGCCGACGTGCCGTTTTGCCACAGGGGCAGCAGGTTGCCACTGCGCAAATTTTCCAGGGGGCCATCGAGCATGCTCAGGCGCGTCAGGGCGTAGGGGTTGCGTTCCAGGTAGACAAACAGGGGCGTGACGAGCAGCCCCGCCAGCAGCAGCCCCAGCAGCACGGGCCGCCAGCTTTGGCGGAAGGTGCTTCGCTGCCGCGAGGCCAGGTACACCATAAACAGCGGAAAGACCAGCCAGGCCACCCGCGCCGCCAGATAAATGTGCAGGGTAATGGCCACACAGATGCCAAACGCTGCCGCCAACCACCAGCGCCGCCGGTCAACCTGTGACTTCTGCGCCGCCACATGGTCTAACAGAAGCCAAAAGAAATAGACGGCCGTTCCCATAAAAAACGGCAGCATTCCGGCCCGCAGCGCTTCCCGGGAGGAAGCTAAAGGCCAAAAGGAGACGGTGAGAAGAACGGCCGTAACCCAGGCGGTGGTTGTGTCAAAGCGACGGCGCACCCATAAAAAGGTGATGCCAATGGTGGCCACGCTAAATAAAACATTAACAAAACGCAGCGCAAAAAGCGTCTGGCCCAGCAGCCGCATCATGCCCGCCACGGTGTAGCTGTATAACGGCTCACTGCCATAGTTCAGGGGAAAAATGAAGAGGTAGAAGCCGCGCAAAATGCCAATCGCCTCACGGCCGTGATTGGCTTCGTCGTGGGTAAGACCAGGGGGGATTTCGGTCAGAGCAAAGAGGCGCAAACCAAATGCTAGCAAGATCAGCAGAAAAGGAAGCCACTTTGAAATTTGTTTCATCACAAGAGGTGCATTATAAAGGAGCGTTATACGTGCGTCAAAAGCAACGATATCTGGGCAGTTTCATGATTTGACGTTCGATTTTGTTTTTATGTTATACTCACCGCGCCCTTCCGGCACACTCCGGCACGGAACGCGCAAGAAGATATGAAATCCAATCCACCTCGTCGCGCCCCAGCTCGGGTACGTTTACCACTTTGGGCAATCATACTCATTGGGCTGGGCATCATTATTTTAGTCGTGGGCAGCTCGATCTGGCTGTTCAAAACCGTTCAGGGTGCCGTTTCCTCCCTGGAAATTATTAACCCTGAGTTTACCAATACCAGCAACAGCAGCACCTCTGAGCAGCTACCCGCCCCCAGCAGCAATATTGAATCTATCCAGGAAAGCGATGATCCGGGCAGTATTTTATCCGCCGATGCCTTTCATCGCTGGGACGGCAAGAACCGCGTCTCCATCTTGTTGATGGGCATTGACCAACGCTGCGACGAAGAAGGGCCAGCCCACACCGACACCATGATGGTTTTAACGATTGATCCGGTGGGGCTGTCTGCGGCCATGCTCTCTCTGCCGCGCGATTTGTGGGTGGAAATCCCCAATTTTGGTGTAGACCGCATTAATCAGGCCAATTATTATGGCGAAATTTATGAGTATCCCGGTGGTGGGCAGGCGTTAGCTGTCCAGACCGTTGAAGCACTGCTAGGGGTTCCTATTGATTATTATGTCGCCGTTAATTTTGATGCTTTTGTTGAGGTAGTAGATTTAATTGGGGGCATTGACATTGATGTGCCTGAAGCGATTGACGACCCCGACTACCCCGACCAGTGCTATGGTTATGATCCTTTTTCTATTGCAGCAGGTGAACAACAATTAGATGGTGAGGCAGCGCTGAAATATGCGCGGACACGCGCCACCTTTGGTGGTGATGTCGATCGGGCTGGGCGACAGCAGGCGGTAATCCTGGCGGTGCGGCAGAAGATTTTTGATCTGAACAGCATCCCCCAGCTGATTGCCCAGGCGCCGCAGCTGTGGCAAACATCCCAGGAAAATGTGCGGACGAACATGACGCTGGACGAGGCCATTCAGCTGGCCTTACTGGTGCAAGATATTCCGCGTGAAAGTATTCGTACGGCCGTTCTCGACTTCAACTATGTTTACAATGAAACGACCCCCGACGGCCGTCAGGTATTGGTCCCCGTGCGCGAAAATATTCGGCAGCTCAGAGACCAGTTGTTTGCCCCCCCGGCTATTCCCACGCCGGTTATCGAGAACCTTCCTGCCCTCATGGCGGCCGAGGATGCCCGCGTGGCAATCCTTAATGGCACGGCCGAATTTGGCCTGGCTGCCTCCACGCAGGAATATCTGGAGTCGTTTGGCATCAACGTCACCGAAGTTGGTAACGCCGATGCCTCGACCTACCTCACCTCTCAAGTTATCACCTACGGATCATACCCCAATACCAGCCGCTACCTGATGCAGTTGATGCATGTACCACCCCTAAACGTCAGCAGTGGCACCAATCCCGACGGCGACTACGATATCCTGATCATCATCGGCAACGATTGGAGAGTGCCCAACTCATAACAACGGCAGCAGGTTGCGTCTCCTTGCGGGCAATCTGTTACGGCCGTTCTGTGATTACTCTGCTGCTACCGCAGCAGAGTCTCTCTAACCGTACCGCCGTGTTCAACCTTCTGGCCGCTTCAGCCCTGGCTGGAGACTGAGGCCAACCAGCTTGTCTACCTGTTGTGTGCCTGGTGGCAAGCCAGAACGAGTGCGCCCAGCCGGGCAAAACCGGGCTAGCATTTCGCGCCTGAGGTCCTTACGATGTTTTGTAGACACGGGCGCGAAATACTTTAGCCGTTTCGCGAAAAGTAGACATAATAACCTGACGTATTTTTCGCAAAACTGCACGAGACGCCTTGTGAGAGGAGAGAACAGGAGGATTGTCCATGCGAAAACGTAGCTGGTCCTGCTTGCTGATCGGTTTAGTGATCGTGGTTGCCGCCGCGTGTAAACCGATCAGCGAAGATGAGAAGGACCTCATGACGGCGGAGTTTGCGCCATCCCCTACTGATGCCCCAGTTGAGGCCAACCAACCGGCCACGCTGTCCATCCCAACTAAGTCGCTCGTCACCGTCGCGCCCCCACCAGCGCCTACGGCCGCGCCGACTTCCCCGGCTTTTGCCGGTTGGCAGCAAATTGGCAATCCGGCCAGCGGTTTGCAGCTTTTTGCGCCGCCAGAGTGGATTAATTTATCGGGGCGTGTGGATACGGCCGTTACCGCCAACGAACTAGGCATCACGGTCATGCTCCTGGCCAACTCCACCCGCACCGGCGACAGCCTGCTGGGCAGCAAAGCGATTGGCGATGGCGCGTACGTGGCGGGGCTGATTGCCCACCTGGACCTGCCGCCCAACACGCCCCAGGCAACGCTCACCCGTCTGGCCAATGATCTGAGCAACGGCCGTACCCCCCTTGGCGAAGCCGCCCCCCTCACCGTCGCCACCGGCACGGGCAGCCGGGTCACCGGTTCCTACATCGACCTGGAAGGCGCTCCCCTGCTCTTCAACACTTCCAGTGAAACAATGCGGTCGCGTCTCTACCTGTTTACCACCAGCCTGGCGGGCGCCATCAGCCAGCAAACCCAGGCGATTTTTATTATGAGCGCCGCCGCCAGCCAGTGGGAGCAATACCTGGGCACCTTTGAAAAAATGGCCAGCAGCATCTTACTGCACGACATCTACGCCGAAATTGTGATTCAGGATGGTTCGGCCAACGTGCGGGGCAGCCTGGGGCAGCAAGACCTGGTGAATGGCAACCTCGAAGCCAGCATCAAGGACGTCTGGACCTTCAGCCTGCCCGGTCCGCGTTATGCGAACCTCACCCTTAGCCCGGACAACAAGGACATCGACCTCATCCTCTCGCTGGTCAGCCCCACCGGGCAAACCGTTACCCGCAT
>CAUJGI010000023.1 GCA_963169155.1 Chloroflexota bacterium | reverse complement strand
CGGCCGTTGTGTCCTCAAACTGGAGGCGCGAATCGTCCGCTTCCCCACTGCCGCTGCCAAACGGCGCGGGCAGCCGGGTGATGGTGCCTAGCAGCGGCTCGCCAGGCGTCCCGGCGGGCACAATTTCCACCGCCATGCCCTCGGCCAGCTCGCGCATCTGCGCCTCCGGCAGGTTGGCCGAAACCTCAATTTGCGTCGGATCGGCAATGATGCCCACCGGCTCAAAAGCGGCCACGGAGCGGCCAGGGGCCAGGTTGAGCGAGCTGATTGCGCCGTCAAACGGGGCCAGCAGCTGGGAGCGGGCCATCTGGCTTTCCAGCTCGGCCACGCGCAGCGCGGCTTCATCGACGGTGTTTTGCAGCTCCGGGTCCAGCGTGCTGTCCAGCCCGTCTACCGCCAGCTGGGCCAGCGCCAGCAGCAGGCTAAGGCGATCGATCTGGTACTGTTCTTCGGCCGTGGGGCTGCTGCCCGCTTCCTGGACGGCAAAGTCCAGGTCCAGCTGAGCCAGGTCTCTGGCCAGCTCGGCCACCTGCCGCTCCTTGGAGATTTGCTGCTGCGACAGGGCCAGCTGCCCTTCGGCCACGGTCAGCGCCGACTGGGCCAGGATCAGTTCGGCTTCCAGCGCTGTATTGTCCAGATCGGCAATGACGTCGCCCGCCTGGACCGCGTCGCCGGAGTCGAGGTAGACGTTGGCTACCTGGCCATCACGGGGGAAGGCGAGCGGTTCGGCCACCGCAGGCACCACCCGGCCGGTGAACTCCAGGGTGAAGGTCACGGTCCCTTTAGCGACTTCGTAGGTGGGGCGGGCGGCGGTAACGGCCGTTGGGATTGGCGTCGGTTCGGCCAGGTCAGCGGCGCGGCGTTCGGCTGGGCTGCTTGTTAGACCGCAGGCCGTTAAAAATATTAAAAATAGGAGGGCGAGAAAAAGCTGTTTATTCACTGTTTTCAATTGAACTGTCCTGAAAATGTAGGGCGATTTTGTAAATCGCCTGGACGATTTGCAAAATCGTCCTACAAATTTTCATCCATCGTGGTGCGTCCCGCTCATGGGGAACTGTCCTGAATTACTGGTGTGCCTACCAATAGCTTTTATCAAAGATTTCGCAGATTAACCAGATTTTGGCAAGCACTATCCGTTTGTGTTCAACCAGTCCAGCAGTTCATCCATTTTGCAAAAAGCAAGCGCCGTCACCGTGTCCGCGCCGCCGTAGTAGATGGCGATGCGTTGGGTTGGCTCGTCGTACAGCGCGGCGCAGGGGAAAGCGACGTTGGGCACGTCACCCACACATTCGTACAGCGTTTGCGGGGCCAGCAGGTACGGTTCGCCGCGCCGGATGACCTTCCACGGCTCGTCCAGGTCCAGCAGGGCCGCGCCAAAGGCATAGACAAAGCCATTGCAGGAGGTGAGTACACCGTGGTAAATCATCAGCCAGCCTTCGGCCGTTTCGATGGGAATTGGGCCAGCGCCGATTTTGGTGCTTTCCCAGCCGCCGCGGGTGCCCATCACGTAGCGGTGTTCACCCCAGTAAATCATGTCTTTGCTCTGGCTGAGGTAGATGTCGCCAAAGGGAGTGTGGCCGTTGTCCGACGGCCGATTTAACATCACATATTTGTCGTTGATGCGGCGGGGAAACAACACGCCGTTGCGGTTAAACGGCAGCAGGGCGTTTTCCAGGAAGTGGAACTGCTCAAAGTCATAGGTGTAGCCGACGCCGATGGTGGGGCCGTGGTAGCCGTTGCACCAGGTCACCCAGTAGCGGTCTTCGAGCCACACCACGCGCGGGTCGTAGCGGTATTGGTAACGGCCGATTTCCGGGTTGTCGCACAGCCACTCGATGGGGTCGTTGTCCAGTCGCCAATCGAAGCCGTTGTCGCTGAAGCCCCGGTTGAGGTTCATTTCGCGCTTTTTGTTGTCGCAGCGAAAGACACCGGCAAAACCAGCGCCAAAGGGAACGGCCGCGCTGTTAAAAATGCTATTGGACGACGGGATGAGGTCGCGCGGGATGATCGGGTTTTGGCTGTAGCGCCAGATGACGTCTGATGAGGTAGACGGCCGTTCCTCCCACGGTAAATTCGGAATGTGATAAATGGAGTTGGTAGTCACGGTTTCTCCTGTAGGAAATGTGAAGTGAAAACAATAAGTTGATTGGCTTAATGCCCGATTTTAACATAAACAGCTACGGGGGAACGGCAGTTCCCTTCCATCACCGGCACCACATCACCTGACACTGCTTCGCCATTGACCACCAGCTGCACCTGGTTGCCCACTCCCACGCGTTCAACCTCAATGGCATACTCGACACCTCGGAAAATTCGCCTGGCGGTGAAGCCGGGCCAATCCTGCGGGACGACGGGGGCAATTTTCAGGCCGGTGTAGGTGGGTCGGATGCCCAAAATCCACTGGGTGATGGCCACGTAATTCCAGGCGGCCGTGCCCGACAGCCACGAATTTTTGGCCTCGCCATGCGTTGGGGCGTCGCGCCCGGCAATCATTTGCGCATAGACATAGGGTTCCGAGCGGTGCACCTCGCTGATGGCTTCGCGCGCGGAGGGATTGATACGGCGGTAGTAATCAAACGCCTGGTCGCCGTGGCCCAGCACCGCTTCAGCAACCATGATCCACGGATTGGTGTGGCAGAAGATGCCCGCATTTTCTTTGTAACCGGGCGGGTAGGAGGAGATTTCGCCCAGGTTCAGGTAGTAGCGGGTGTAGGCAGGCTGCTGCAAGACAATGCCGTGTGGCGTGGCCAGCCGCTCGTTAACGGCCGTTAACGCCTGAGCCGCCTCGCCACTTGCCTGACCAATGCCCGCCATCACACACATCCCCTGTGGCTCGATGAAAATCTGCCCTTCCTGGCATTCGTGGGAACCGACCTTGTCGCCAAAGTCATCGTAGGCGCGCAGGAACCAGGCGCCGTCCCAGCCGTGTTGCAGAGTAACGGCCGTCATCGCCGCGGCTTCCTCGGTGTAAAAGGCCACGTCCGCGGGCCGCGCCAAAACTGAGGCCAGTTCGGCCATCTCTTTGGCCGCCAGCACAAACAGCCCGGCAATAAAAACGGATTCAGCCACTTTGCCATCTTTGCTAACGGTGGTTTGGAACGATTGCCCCGGCTCGCTGGTGAAGGCGTTGAGGTTCAGGCAGTCGTTCCAATCTGCCTGGCCGATGAGCGGCAGGCCGTGCGGCCCTTTGCGCTCCAGGGTGTATTGCAGGCTGCGCTGCAAATGCTCGTACAGGGGTGTTTCGCTGCCCGGCTGGTTGTCATACGGCACCAATTCGTCGAGGATGGCAAAATCGGCCGT
>CAUJGI010000022.1 GCA_963169155.1 Chloroflexota bacterium | reverse complement strand
CGTCGGGCATCACCTGGTACGCTTCCAGGTAGGCGTGCCAGCGGCTGTGGGCCTCGGGGGCAAAAAGTGGGGCCAGCTCGCGCGATTGGCTCGTGGGGGCCACGCGAATGGCTTTGTCTGTTTGGGTATCAACCAGCGTGGCGGCCATTTTGCCGTAATCCACCACCCGCAGCGTGCGCCGGCCCACATGGCAGTTGGTGGCCACGGCCACGCCGTCAGCGCCACAGCCATCCGTTTCCATGATGGTGAGCAGGCGCTTGTGGGCATTGTCAAAACATCCGCTTGTTTCATCCAGCAGGCCCAGCAGGCGCAGGCCGTATAGTCCCAGGCGAATGCCCAGAACCTGGCGCGGGCACAAATGGCGGTGCTGCTCGGCCGAAGCGGCCAGTAGGGACTGTAAACTTTCCGGGTTGAACAAAGATGCCTCAGCTGCAAGTGTGGTAATCATGGCCTATATCCTTTACACATCAGTTTCAAGGTCGAACAGATTCGGCCGTGTCAGATCAACTTTTAGTTCCCGAACCACCCATTCATTGTCGCGCATTTCCAGGGTGCTGGTAGAAAGCCCAATTTCGATGTCCAGGTCGGTCAGATGGGGGATCTGGTCTACGTGGAATTCCAGGTAGCGGTGCTCCCGGTTGCGCTCATAGTCACGGTAGCCAGTGCGGTTGAAGACGTTGAGCACTTTGGCCATGTCGTGGCCAAATACTTTGGCGCTCTTCAGCAGGTAATCTTTCTCGGAAAAATGGAGGGGTTTGGGCAGGGAACGGCCGTAATTTTGCTGGTAGTTTTGCCCGGTGAGCTTGTTCTCCAGCGAGCAGTAATGCACGCCAATGGTCAGCTGCTGTTCCAGGGCAAAGGCCATCAGCTCCAGGCACACCTGTTCACTTTCAGAGATGGGCACGCCGCCCGCATACCAGTAGTTGTAGAGGACGTGGAACGGCCGTTTTTTCACCTTAAAACCCCGCTCGTTAAAAGCAGGTGCATTGGTAAACGGGTAGCAAAACTCCAGCAAATTGATGCTGTGAATGTGCAGGTTTTCCAGCTCCAGCAGCACCGCTTTCATCTCTTCCAGGGTGCCGGGCAAAATGGGCATTTCCACCATGACGATCGGAATGTACTGCCTGGCCAGCGCCAGACGCTCAAAGGTGAGTCGGTGGCCTTTGGCCAGATCATGCATGCGAATGCTCAGGCGAATTTCTGCCAAACCGGCCGCTTTTAGCTGCTGCAGGGTGGCCTCGTTGGCGTGATCGCCCGTGGTGTACAGGCGGGTATGCGCTTCGGGAAAGGTGGCGGTGGCTGTCTGGAAAAAGTCGGCCGCTTCGTCTTTGTGCAAAAGCGGTTCGCCGCCGGTCAGGGCCAAATAGTTGGCCTTCTGGCCTGCGGCGCGCGCCTGCCGCAGTTCCTGCGCCGGATTACGCTTGTTTTGCTGGTAGTAGTCGAACTCCACCTGGTTGGGATTGAAGCAGTAGTAACAATCCCGGTGGCACTGGAGCGAGGTAAAAAAGGTGGCGCTGCCCACACCTGTCTGGCAGGCAACGCAGGCAGGTGAAATCGCGTTGATGTAGATGCTGCGGTCGCCGTTGCGCAGAATGGCGCCCTGCTGCTGTAGCTGGGTGAGGCGTACGGCCGTTGCTTCGCTGTAATCCTGGGTATCCACCGCAATGCCGGAGGCAGCTACCTGGTACATAAAATCATCGAAAATGCGCAGGTAGATGGCAGCATAAGCCGCCAGACGCGGGTTTTTGATTTGTTTGTGCGTCACGTGGGTGATGTCAATGATCACGATTTGTTCCTCCGGGCGGTGCAGCATCCTGTTTTAAGCGCCTGGCGGCCAGTTCTGGCGGCAAGATGGAACCAAAAAGATTCTGGCGGCGGAATTCACACACCGGGCAAAGTTTAGTCCCGGTGGCGGCGGCAAACGGGGTGCGACAGTTACTGCACGTTGCCAGGCTGCCCTGCTGCACCGTTTGTTCCGCTGCGGTATCAAACACCTGCGCAAACGCCGGATCAGGCGTCAGGCAAAGGGCCTGAGGGACGCACACATGGGCGCAAAGGCCGCAAGCGGTGCAGATTTGCGGCGAAAAGGTGAGCTGGAAGTGGGCATCGGCCATCTCCATGTGCAGCGCACCGGTGGGGCAGGCGCGGGCACAGGCATTGCAGGCAGTACACGCTTCGCTCACAGCCACCAGGGCAAAGTTCAACCCGGCCAGCGAAACGTTGTCCCCCGGCTCCTGGCGCGGCGGCAGCTGTTTGATGGCGCGCAAGAAGCGCAGCCGTTCGTGGTACTGGCTGGTCGGGGCATTGGCTTCCGGTTCATCCGCCGATTTTTTCTCGTCAGCGCGCCAGCGGAAGAGGTCTCGCCGGGAGACGGGCGGCGCACTGGCATGGCAAAACGGCCGTTTCCGCCACTGCCCCTGGTCATCCTCCAGGCAGGTTATCGTCTTCGCCAGCCCCCACAGCCCCAAAAACGCCTGGGCCTGCTGCACCTGAGCCACAACCCGGGGCTGCAAACCCTGCCACGGACAATCGGCACAGGCATCCAGCCGCAC
>CAUJGI010000021.1 GCA_963169155.1 Chloroflexota bacterium | reverse complement strand
CTCCCCCTTGCAGGGGGAGGGAATCCGGCTCCCTCTCCCTACCAGGGAGAGCGCTGGGGGGAGGGTCATCTCGGCGAGCAACAATGCTCGATTTTCGTAGATGTACGCCTTCTAGCGTAAAATGAGAGTCAGTGCCGAATTTTAGCTGGCCAACCAACCGAGAAAAATCATGACCAACCAAGTAACCATCACCGTTCCCGCCACTTCCGCCAACTTAGGCCCCGGCTTTGACTGTCTGGGCGTGGCCCTGGGGCTGTACAACCACGTCACCTTTACGGCCGTTCCTCACCCCAGCCTCACCATCGAAGTCACCGGCCTGGACGCTGAAAAAGTGCCCACCAACGAAAAAAACCTGGTCTACCAATCCGCCTGCCGCATGTTTGACCGGTTGGGCCGACGGCCGTCTGGCCTGCACATCACCCAGGCAAACAACATCCCCGTGGGCAGCGGGCTGGGCAGCAGCTCAACGGCCGTTCTTGCCGGGCTGCTTGGGGCCAATGCCCTGGTCGATGGCCAGCTCAGCCAGTCCGACATCCTGACCATCGCCACCGCCGAGGAAGGCCACCCGGACAACGTCGCCCCAGCCCTGCTCGGCGGTCTGGTGCTAGGCGTGATGGAAGACGACCAGGTCCACATCGAGCCGCTGCCCATTGCCCCACAGCAGGTGGTCATCGTCACGCCAGACTTTGAGCTGCTCACCCACGATGCCCGCGCCGCCCTGCCAAGCCAAATCAGCCGCCAGGACGCCATTTTTAACGCCAGCCGGTTGCCGCTGCTAATCCGGGCGTTGGAAACGGCCGCTTACCCTCAGCTCACCCTGGCCATGCAGGACCGCCTGCACCAGCCCTACCGCCTGCCGCTCATCCCCGGCATGGCCGAGGCGTTTACGGCCGCTTACGCCGCCGGTGCGGCCGGGGTTGCCCTCAGCGGCGCAGGCCCCAGCCTGATCGCCTTTGCCCCGACTGGACATGACCAAATTGTGGCGGCGGTAACGGCCGTTTTCCGCCAGCACAATCTCGGCAGCCGCAGCTGGATTTTGCCCATCGACACCACCGGAACCCAAATCAGAGTGTCTCAGTAATCAAAAATGCCGGGCTTTTTGGGATTTCCTGGTTTTGCAACGAATTGACGCGAATTATCGCGAAAATTAGCGTTAATTCGGGCTAATTCGTTGCAACAATCAAGTTGACCCCGCCAAATCCTAAAGACCCAAATGCCGGACGCGGCCAATGCGCCCCAAGAAATAAAAAATCAGCGTCCATCCGCGTTCATCCGCGTCCCATTTCAACTGCAAAGTTGAACTATCGAAAAACCACAAAACGCAAATGAATAGGTTCGCCAGCCAGGACACAATTTGATAAACTTAACACATCGTTGATACAGCAACTAAAAACATTGTTGACAGGCAAACTCGCTGGCTGTCACCTTAAGAAACAAAACACGCTATTTTCTACCCGTTGGCTGCAAGAAACCTGCCACCTCCCACAACAGGCACGGTTTTCTTCGTTTTGGCCGTATTCTCAGGATCGTTCATGAGTAGGCGCACAACACGAATGAACAAAAGCAGATTGCCCAACCTTTCTTAATCTGCGAAATCTGTGTAATCTGTGGATGATTTTCCTAGGAAACGGCCGTAACCAGCCAACCGCAAGCCCATTCGCCACTTCCGTCAACTAATTTGCGAATGGACCAACTACCAAGGCATACGACTAAGGAGACCTGAATGGACAAAGACACTCTACTCGATTGGTACCGTCAGATGGTACTCATTCGCCGCTTCGAAGAGCGCAGCGACGAACTGTACCAACTTGAGGGTAAGATCAAAGGCTTTCTGCACCTCTACATTGGGCAGGAAGCCGTCGCCGTCGGCAGCATCGCCGCCCGCAAGGCAGGCGACCACATCATCACCGCCTATCGCGACCATGGTCACGCCCTGGCGGTAGGCATTTCCGCCAACGAAGTCATGGCCGAACTGATGGGTAAAGCCACGGGCGTCGTGGGCGGGCGCGGCGGCTCCATGCACATGGCCAGCAAAGCGCGCACCTTCTGGGGCGGCTACGGCATCGTCGGCGCGCACATCTCGCTGGGCGTGGGGCTGGCCCTGGCCGAAAAATACAAAGGCAGCGACGCCGTTTGCCTTTGCTACTTTGGCGATGGGGCCACCAACATCGGCTACTTCCACGAATCGCTCAACATGGCGGCCGTTTGGGATCTGCCCATCGTTTTCATTTGCGAAAACAACAAATACGGCATGGGCACTTCCATCGAAAAAGCGTCCGCCACCCACAAAATGGTGGACAAAGCCAAAGCGTACAACATCCCCGGCAAGCAAATCGACGGCATGGATATCTTTGCCGTATACGAGGCCAGCCAAAAAGCGATTGCCGCCTGCCGCAAAGGCAAGGGGCCGCAGTTCTTGGAAATGATGACCTACCGCTATCAAGGGCACAGCATCGGCGACCGCACCCGCTACCGGCCCGAAGGCGAGCTGGACGAATGGCGCGACGCCAAAGATCCCATCGCCACCCTGCAAGCCCACCTGCTCAAAGAGGGCGTGGAAGAAGCGGAACTGGTGGCCATCGACCAGGAGATTATGAAAGAAGTAGATGAAGCGGTGCAGTTTTCCAATGAATCGCCGCTGCCAGCCCAGGACACCCTGTTTGACCACATCTACCCCAGCAATGCGGAGGCAAACTAATGGCCCGTTTAACCTTACGAGAAGCAATTACCGAAGCGCTGCGCGAAGAAATGCGCCGCGATGAAAACGTTTTTATCATGGGTGAAGAAGTGGGTGCCTGGGGCGGCACCTATGCCGTCACCAAGGGGTTTTTGGAAGAGTTTGGCGAAAATCGCGTGCGCGATACACCTATTTCCGAGATGGCGATCGCTGGGGCGGCCACTGGTGCCGCCATGGCCGGCACCCGCCCCGTCGCCGAATTTATGACCATCAACTTTGCCTTTGTTGCCTTCGACGCAATTGTGAACCACGCGGCCAAGGTGAGCTACATGTTTAACGGCCAGTTTGACTGCCCCGTGGTCTTCCGCGCCCCCGGCGGTGGTGGCAAGCAGTTGGGTGCCACCCACAGCCACACGCCAGACGTCATCTTTGCCCACTTCCCCGGCCTGAAGGTCGTCTGCCCGGCCACTCCGTACGACGCCAAAGGCATGCTCAAGTCGGCCATCCGCGACAACGGCCCCGTGCTCTTCATCGAGCCGGTAGCCCTGTACACCTCGCCCAAAGTGCGCGACGAAGTGCCCGACGAAGAATACACCGTCCCGCTGGGCGTGTCTGACGTGAAGCGCGAAGGCTCTGACGTGACCATCATCACCTACGGCGAAGGGCTGCACACCTCGCTGGACGCGGCCAAAAGCCTGGCCCAAGAGGGCATTGAGGCCGAAGTGATCGATCTGCGCAGCCTGCAGCCGCTGTTCATGGGGCAAGTGGTTGCATCTTTCTAGAAGACGTTTAAAGCGGTGATAGTAGAATTTGGGCACCAGACGTATGGCGTGGGTGCGGAGATTGTGGCCCGCCTGCAAGAGGAGGCGTTTGACTACATCGATGCCCCCATCAAGCGG
>CAUJGI010000020.1 GCA_963169155.1 Chloroflexota bacterium | reverse complement strand
AAGGCATGAACGCCACCGGCATTCAGGTGCCGCCAGAGGTGGTTGCGGCTTTTGGCTCCGGCAAACGGCCGAAAGTCAAGATTAGCCTGAATGGGTACACTTACCGCAGCACGGTGGCGGCTTATGGCGATGTCTACATGCTGCCGCTGAGCCAGGAACACCGTGAAGCGGCCGGGGTGCAGGCCGGTGATGTGGTAGAAGTGACTCTGGAACTGGACACCGAACCGCGCACCGTAGACGTGCCCGCCGATTTGGGCGCAGCCCTGGCCGAACACGGCGTACGCGACGCCTTTGATGCCCTGGCCTACTCTGCGCGCAAAGAGCATGTGCGCCAGGTAGAAAGCGCCAAAGCCGAAGAGACACGCCAACGGCGTATCGCTAAAATTGTGGCGGCGCTGCAAGAGAAGTAACCAGAGCAATACCCGATTTGACATGGATCACTACCATGCCGATGGAAGACAGCAACAGCATTTTTGATTTTGAAGGCAGACCTTCTGATTCCCCTTTGGTGGAGACGGTCTGGCGTACGCGCAGCCTGGATGATGGCTCGTTTATGTCTACGGCCGAAACCTACTGGGAAATGGTTATTTGCCGCTGCCAGGGCAAGTTGTTCATCACCATGCGCGGCCCAGAAACCCAGGCCAGGCGTGCCCCCTTCGAAAAAGACACGGAATTTTTTGGCATCGTGTTTAAGCACGGCGCTTTTATGCCCCATTTGCCGGTGAGCCGATTGGTAAATGAAGATGTTACTTTGTCAGCAGCGGCCAACGGCCGTTTCTGGCTGCACAGCGCTGCCTGGGAACTGCCCAGCTTTGAGACGGTGGATGCGTTTATTGCCCGGCTGGTGCGGCAAGAGATGCTGGTTTTTGATCCGGTGGTAGAGGCGGTACTGGAAAATCGGCCGTTGGACATCTCCTTACGCACCGCGCAGCGCCGCTTTCTGCGGGCCACGGGCCTCACCCGCGGCACATTTGAGCAGATCAAACGCGCCAAACAAGCCACCACCCTGCTGCAAAAAGGCGCCTCCATCGCTGACGCCATATTTCAAATTGGCTATGCCGACCAACCCCATCTCACCCGCTCCTTAAAGCGATTTGTGGGCTACACGCCGGGGCAAATCTCACAGCCAGACTCGGCAGATTGACTGTCGTTTTTGTTCAAGACAACTCCCCTTTGGCTGTATTACCATGACGGTACAAACAAGTCGGACGGATAGCCGACAAAAGGAGAATTGTCATGAGAAAAGTGATTGTTTCAACCTATGCCACCCTCAACGGCGTCATTGAAAATCCTCAGGATTGGTCCTTTGATTATTTTGATGAAGAAGCCGCCAGGTTTGCTAGTGACCAGCTCTTTGCCGCCGATGCCCTGCTGCTGGGGCGCGAAACTTATGAATCGTTTGCCGAAGCGTGGCCGGCCCGGTCCGATACCTTTGCCGACCGCATCAACAGCATGGAAAAGTATGTGGTCTCAACAACTCTGGCAGAGCCACTGCCCTGGGGTCCGGCTACGCTGATCAGCCAAAATGTGGCCGAAGAAGTGGCCAAATTGAAGCAGCAGCCTGGCCAGGACATTTTGATTTACGGCACCGGCCGCCTGACGCACACTTTACTGCAGCACGGCCTGCTGGATGAGCATCATTTGTGGATCATTCCGGTCATTTGGGAAAACGGCCGTCGCCTTTTCGAAGGAATGGATTCGTACAAACTGGAACTTGTGGAAGCCAAAATATTGCCCTCCGGTACGGTCATCCTGTGTCACCGGCCAGCTAAACAAGCCTAACCAGGCGTAAACAACCTCAAAAGAAGGAAAACGACCATGCGAAAAGTAAAACTACAGGTACAAATGACGGTAGATGGCTACATCGCCGGACCAAACAGCGAAATGGATTGGGTCACGTTCAACTGGGACGATGAATTAATAGAATACGTTACCGAGTTAACTGAATCAATGGACCAGATTGTCCTGGGCCGGAACCTGGCCCAGGGATTTATTCCTCATTGGGCGGCCGTGGCGCAAAACCCGGAGCATGAGGAACATTCAGCCGGGGTCAAGTTCACGGATACGCCCAAAGTGGTGTTTAGCAAAACGCTTGATGAGTCGCAGTGGGAAAATACCGTGCTGGCTAAAGGCGACCTGGTTGAGGAAATCAACCAGCTGAAAAGTCAGGAAGGTGCAGACATCATTGCCTATGGCGGGGCGACGTTTGTCTCGAATCTGATTAAACACAACCTGATTGATGAGTACCACCTGTTTGTGAATTCAGCGGCCATCGGCAGCGGCAAGCCCATCTTCCAGAATCTGGACAGCAAACGAAACTTGAAACTGGTAAAAGCTGTCCCGTTTGCGTGTGGCATTGTTGTTCTTAACTATGAGCCAGAGGGTGATTGAACGGCCGTAATCTCTTCAGTCTTGTTGCGCACGAGTGATCTTGCCAAAATGCCCGGTCTCCATGCCAATATCGTGAGGAATGACGAGAGGTAATTGCCCATGAAACTGAATCATATCAATCTTACCGTCACCGATGTGGTGGCGGCAGCCAGCTTCCTGGAAAAGTATTTTGGTTTGCAAAACCAGGGCGGCAACAAAGGCATGGCCTTTCTGTTCGATGATGATGGCCTGGTGCTGAGCCTGATGAAAGCGAGCGAGGTGAGCTACCCGGGCACCTTTCACATTGGCTTTGGCCAGCCGACCGAAGAGAAGGTGAACGAAATTAACCAGCGGCTGCGTGAGGACGGTTTTGATGTGGCCCCGCCGGAACGGCACCACGCCTGGACCTTTTACGTGCAGGCCCCCGGCGGTTTTACTGTCGAAGTGCTCTGCTGAGTTTCCAGAGTGGGCCAATCTTCTAGCAGTTTAAGTTTTAAATCGGGTAATCACCCTCACCCCAGCCCTCTCCCTACGAGGGAGAGGGGGCCAGATTCCCTCCCCCTCGCAGGGGGA
>CAUJGI010000019.1 GCA_963169155.1 Chloroflexota bacterium | reverse complement strand
AATTTTCATTCATCGTGATGTGCCGCCGCTCGTGGCCAACTCCCTTGAAAATAGGCCGCGGATTAACGCGGAAAAACGCGGAATAAAATCTGGTAAATCTGTGTTCCTCTGTGTCCCTTTCATTTGTGCTGGTTAGTCCATTCATGAACCCTCCAGACCTTCACGTCCCAGCTGGTTGACAGGGCAGGGGAATTGATTAGAATTAGAACATATGAGCGATAATTGGATTCGAGCAAGCGAAATTGGTGACTATTTGTACTGTCGGCGCAGCTGGTGGCTGAAGCGCAGTCGAGGCATTGCCCCCGAAAATGTGCGGGAACTGGACCGAGGCATACAGCATCATCGTCAGCATGGCACGCTGGTGCAGAACGCCATCTGGCTGCGCCGGGCGGCTTATGTACTTATTTTTGTGGTGGTGGCCGTGGTGGCCTATTCGTTGGTAGGTGGTTAGACCCCGATGATTTACGGTGGATACGCCCTGGGATTTGGCTTTTTGCTGCTGGCCCTGGCGCTGTTTTTGTGGTGGCGCAGTGGGGTGCTGGCGGATCAGGCTGGGTTGCCAGACGGCCGTATCCTCTACAGCGATACCGGCAGCACCTGGGTTACCAACGACGAGCCGTTTTATGACCCTCATTTGCGCCTGGTGGGCAAGCCCGATTACCTGGTGGAAGAGGCCGACGGGTCGATTGTGCCGGTGGAGATTAAGGCCACGCGTGCCCCGTCGGAGCCGTATGAGAGCCATGTGTACCAGCTGGCGGCGTACTGCTGGCTGGTGGAGCGGGAATATGGCATACGGCCGTCGCATGGCATCATCCAGTACAAAGATCGCGCCTTTGCCGTGGATTACACCGACGGGCTGCGCGAAGATTTGCTCGATTTGCTCACCGAGATGCGCGAAGATATGTATGAATCTGAATTGGCGCGCGATCACAACGACTGGAATCGCTGCGCTCGCTGTGGGGTGGCCTCGGCCTGCACCCAGCGATTAGGCTAAAGGAAGATAGAAATGACAAAACTATATAAACCTGAAGGTTACGCGTCCGTTTCTGCCTACATCATGGTAGATGGCGCGCAGAAGCTCATCGATTTTTTGCTGGCCACGTTTGACGCCAGAGTAACACGCCGTTTTGACAATCCTGATGGCACGCTCAAACACGGCGAGGTACAAATTGACGACACCATTGTGATGCTGGCCGATGGTGGTGAAGGGTATCCGGCATTTCCTGTCTGGCTGCACGTTTATGTGCCGGATGTGGATGCTGCGTACCAGAAGGCCCTGGCGGCTGGCGGCGAATCTGTGCAGGAGCCCAAGAAAGATGATCCCGACCGGCGCGCTGGCGTGAAGGACCCGACCGGCAATACGTGGTGGATAGCAACTCAAGTGGGGTGATACGGCCGTTTCCCATCCCGCGCTACAAAATCCCCCTGATCTGGCTATAATAGTTCCCAATCTTTACACAACCTATCGCCAGAAGACCCAGCCAACAGGCAGCAACAACTGCAAACCCGGTGTCCGTGGCGTGAATTGGGAGGCAAGTTTGACAGCAATACAACGCGCCAAAGGCATGCAGGACGTCCTGCCTGAAGAACGCCGCTATTGGGACCTGATCACCGAAAAAGCGGCCGAATTGGCCCACCTCTTCGGCTTCCAGCGCATTGATCTACCCATTTTGGAATACACCGAACTGTACCAGCGCGGCGTGGGGGAAGGCTCCGACTTCTTTGTGCAGAAAGAGATGTACACCCTCGAAGAATCCGAGGGCGTCACTCTCACCATGCGGCCTGAATTTACGGCCGGATTTATGCGCGCCTACATCCAGAATGGGATGAGCAGCTGGCCGCAGCCGGTTAAGCTGTACACCATCGGCCCCGCCTTCCGCCGCGAGCGGCAGCAGGCGGGGCGCTACCGCCAGCACAGCCAATTTAACTGCGAAATTTTGGGTGAAGTAGATCCGGCGGCCGATGTGGAAGTGATGCTGTTGGCCATGAATCTCTACCGTTCGCTCGGTTTCTCGGGGTTGACGTTCCAGCTCAACAGCACTGGTTGCCCTGTCTGTAAACCCGCTTATGTGCAAAAACTCACCAACTATTTAGCGCAGCACCTGGACAAGTTGGGCGACCTCGACAAAGAGCGCATCCAGCGGAATCCGCTGCGGGTGCTGGACAGCAAAGAGCCGGGCATGGATGTCCTGCTGGCCGATGCGCCGCACATCATCGACCACCTGTGCGATGACTGCGAGGCACATTTCACCGACCTGCGCGGTTTGCTCGACGCACTGGACCAGAGCTACAGCATCAATTTCCGCCTGGTGCGCGGCATCGATTATTACACCAAGACGGTGTTTGAGGTGTGGGCCGAGGGCATTGGGGCGCAAGCGGCCGTTTGCGGCGGCGGTCGGTACGATGGGTTGGCTGAAGACATTGGCGGGCCGTCAACGCCGGGCGTCGGCTTTGGCAGCGGCATTGAGCGCATTGTGCTGGGGATGCAGGAAGCGGGTATCGAACCGCCTGTACCCACCCAGCCCACCGTTTTGGTGGCCCATTTTGGTGGGGCAACGAAGGAAGCGGCCGTTCAGCTCACCTTCCAGCTGCGGGCGGCGGGCATTGGCACGCGCCTGGCGTTTGCCCGCGACAAGCGCAGCATGAAAAGTCAGATGCGCGAAGCCAACAAGCACGACATCCAGACGGTGCTCATTGTGGGTGAGTCGGAATTGGAGCAGGCGTCGGTGATGGTACGGCCGTTAGACGGCGGCGAGCAAACCCTGGTCAAACTTACGGATGTTGTTGCCTGGCTCAAAAATAAATGACGCGAATTGGCATTCTTCATCATCCCAAGGTGGCCGAGTCGCAGCCGCTGGCTGTGGAAATTGAGGCGTGGCTGACCCAGCGAGGCGTTACCGCCTGGATTGGCTCTTCCTATGACGAAGCGCGCATGGGGCAAATGGTACACGGCAGCGACTTTCTGGTTGTGTTGGGCGGTGATGGCTCGTTACTGCGGGCGGCGCGGTATGCCTGCGTGGAAGATGTGGCCGTTTTTGGCATCAACCTGGGGCGGGTGGGTTTTCTCAGCGAGGCCCAGCCCGATGACTGGCCAGAGAAGCTCACCCGGCTGCTGGAAGGCGATTTTTGGACGGAAAACCGATTGATGTTGGCGGCGCGGATTTGGCGCAACGGCCGTATCCTGCATACCTTCTCTGTCCTCAACGACGTGGTAGTCGGACGCGGCCGTCAGGCCCGTGTGGTGCGCTTTCAGCTTCATGTGGATGGCGATCACGTCACCAACTACACGGCCGATGCGCTGATCGTGGCTACTCCAACCGGCTCCACCGCGTACTCGATGGCCGCGGGCGGACCGCTGCTGCCGCCCCAGCTGCCCAACTTTGTTGTTGTGCCTGTCGCCCCACATCTCTCTTTTGATCGGGCGATCATTTTTCATGAACAGGCCGAAATTGCCATCACGGTGCATATGGACCATCACGCCTACCTGACGCCCGACGGCACCGACGGCATTTTACTGGAA
>CAUJGI010000018.1 GCA_963169155.1 Chloroflexota bacterium | reverse complement strand
AACATGGAGGCATGGTTGAGCCTGGGCAGTGGCGACAGCCAGCGCGGTGTGGCCATGGCTGAAAAAGGCATTGCCATCGCCCAATATTTTGAGGAAGAAGAGGAACTGCCGCGCCTGCTGGAAATTGCCGGGCTGTGCTGGCTGTACCTGGATCACACAAAAGGCACAGAATATTTAGAACAAAGCCTCATGCTGGCGCAAAAGTTCGACCATGCAGTGCGGGCGGGCAATGTTTTTGCCAATCTCGCCTCGATCTACGTCGATTTTCACCAGTTTCGGCGGGCCGAACAGACGTTTGAAGAAGGGCTGCCCTATGCTCAGGATCGCCATTTGGACTCGGTGCGAGCTTACATGGACGGCTGGCTGGCGCTGCTGAAGCTGTACCGCGGTGACTGGGCCACCGCCGAAGAAATTGGTCGGGAAGCGGTGGGACGGCCGAGTACGTCACCGGGTCGCGGGCCAGCGCTGGTGGCGTTGGGTCGCTTGTACACGCGCCGGGGCGACCCACAGGCAACGGCCGTCCTCGATGAGGCGCTCGACGTGCTGCTGAAGCAGGGCTTTCGCCAGCGCGAGGGCATGATCCGCACGGCGCGGGCGGAGCTTGCCTGGCTGGCTGGTGACACTCAGCAGACGTTGGCCGAGGCGCGGGAAGTGTTTGACCTGGCGCTCAGCCACCATCATGACTGGTACGTGGGGGAGCTGGCGTTCTGGCAGTGGCGGGCGGGCGCAGCGGTGGACTTGCCCGAGTGGGCGGCTGAGCCCTATGTTCTTCAAATTGCCGGTGACTGGCGCGGGGCAGCGGCTGCCTGGGAAGCGATGGGCTGCCCCTACGAGCAGGCGCGTGCCCTGGCCGACGGCGACGGCCAGGCGCAAAAGCAGGCGCTGGCCCTGTTTGAACAGCTGGGGGCGCGTCCCATGGCTGAACGTGTGCGCCAGTCGCTGCGTGATGGCGGGGTGGAGACCATCCCGCGTGGTCCCCGATCTACCACCCGGGAAAATCCGTTCCAGCTCACCAACCGCCAGGTGCAGATTCTGGCCTTGCTTACCGAAGGCCTGACCAACGCGGAGATTGCCGCCCGCATGCACATTTCGCCCAAGACGGTGGACCATCATGTTTCGGCCGTTTTGGGCAAGCTGAACGTCTCCTCTCGTGAAGAAGCGGCCGTTTTGGCCCGCACATCCCCTGAGTTACGCCAAAAATAGGGAATCGCCTGGTGCAAAATAGGGAGGTTCTCCCGATGAATTGCCCTTAGAAAACACCTATCCTGAAGGTGTGTCCGAAGGTTGCAATTTATCTGGCTCACTGGCCGCTGGCCGGAGCCTTCAGGAGAGTATGGTATGAGTAAATCCCCTGCTGCCCTTCATTGGCCCAAAAAAGAGAAACAAACGCAAAGCCGCCAGCCAGCTGCTGAGCAACGGCCGTATGGCATCAACGCAAAACGGGAACGGCCGTCGCCCACCCCATCGACCCCCGCCAAACGAACCTTGAGCGTGCTGCTGAGCAAATTCCTGTAACTTCTACGCACCCCACACCCAACCCAACAACCCGATAAAGCAGGTCTTTCCTCATGGATTGCCTGCTTTTTGTTGTGCGCCTGCAACCGGCGGATTTGGTCCTGCACACATTTTCTCGGTGCCCCAAATGGATTTGTTGCAGGAATAGACCTATCTGATTTGGTTGAGCAGCAGCGTATTAAGAAAAGACAAATCCCCCAGAAACTACATTTTTGTTCATCTGTCTTTATGCAAGTTTCTGGGGAAAGAAATATGGAGTAGTAAGTAATGATAGTAGCGAATCGAAGAGTAATAGTTCTTATATTTACAGCAATGTGTGTGTTAGCTTTAGGCAGTTTGCTTGTGGTGCGGGTGGTTTACGCCGCTGGCACAACGCTGACAGTAAATTGGATAAGCGGCGATGGCAGTGACCAGAACCCCGGCGACGGTATTTGTGACGTTTCAGTCAATGTTGGCGAACAATGTACTCTGCGTGCCGCAATTGAAGAGCTGAATGCCTTGGGAGCAGATACAACACCCCATCGCATTGAATTCAACATTTCCGGCACCGGCCCTTTCACCATTGCGCCAAATTCAGAACTACCCGCCATTACCGTACCGGTCGTCGTTGATGGCGAAACGCAGCCGGGGGCAAGCTGCCCCACTAGCAGCGACCCGGCCAATTTGCTGATTGTCCTGGATGGCAGCATTGCGGGCACGGGGGGCCAAATTGCTGGTTTGACGCTTAATCCTGGCAGTGAGGGCAGCACCATTCGTGGCCTGGTCATTGGTAACTTTGACGATGCCGGCATTCGCATTGGCAGCGATGGCAATATTGTGCGCTGTAATCATCTGGGAGTTGGTGTGGATGGACTTTCTAGCATGAGCAACAGTATTGGTGTGTTTGTGGGGAAATCCGATAACGTGGTAGGTGGGCAGGTTGGCCCTGCCCAACGAAATGTGATTTCTGCAAACAGCACGGCTGGAATTTACATATTTGCAGGCAGCAATAGTCGTGTTCGGGGTAATTTCATTGGTACCACGGCCGATGGACTGGGTGACCTGGGCAACTCAGGTGGTATCTATGTTGGTGGGAACAACAATGTTATTGGGGGAACAAACCTTCTGGCTGGCAATGTGATCAGCGGCAACGGTTTTGGCATTCGTGTGAACAGCGGCGAAGCCAATGTCATCCAAGGGAATTACATTGGGGTTGGCAAAGATGGTGTGACACCTTTGCCCCAGTCCAGTGATGGTATTCAGTTGACAGGGGCAGCCATTGCCAATGTTGTGGGCGGTACGGCCGTAGGCGAGGCAAACGTGATTGCTCATGCCAATATTAACGGCGTGGTCTTGACCTCGAATATTGCAGGTTTCCCCGTCCAAAACGAGATTCGGGGCAACGCTATCTACGCTAATGGTGGCCTGGGCATAGATATAGGGAATTATGACGGCGTGGATACAAACGACCCTGGTGATGGCGACAGCGGTGAAAATGAACGCCAGAACTACCCTGTGCTGGTAACGTCTCCCGGCAGCATCCTTGTTGATGTTTCTCTCGATAGTGAGCCAAACACGGTCTACCAAATTGACACTTACCTCAATGACAGCTGTCATTCATCCGGCTTTGGCGAAGGTCAAGAGTACCGCCTCACTTTTCCACAACAAACGG
>CAUJGI010000017.1 GCA_963169155.1 Chloroflexota bacterium | reverse complement strand
TGGCCCGACAAACTGGCCGTAGTGGCCCGATTGGGTGGCGGCAGACAGCACCAGCGCGCTGATTGGTTCGCCTGTCGTGTAGCCAGCTTCGTAGGCGGTGGTGGCAAAGGTCAGGCCATCAACCTCGGTTGAGATGGCTGGCCCGGCGGTGAGGGCGTCGTGATCGTCCTGGTAGAGTCCAGCGAGCAGCAGCACCTTATCTTTTTCGTTGCGCGGGGTGCCATGCCGGTTGCTGCCTGGCCGCCGCCGGTCCAGGTAGGCCTGAATTTGCGCCCGGCTGAGGGACAGCCCGGGCGGGCAGCCAAAAACGATGGTGGTGATGCCAGGGCCGTGCGATTCGCCCGCACCGGCCACGCTGAAGAGGGGACCGCCTAGAATTTCCATAATTTTTCATCCACAGTTCGCGCAAATTAAGATCACGACGCTATTTTACCTGGGAACGGCCGTCTTTCTTAATCCTTTCGACCTTTGCAGTAGGGCGACCCTTGTGGTCGCCCTCGCCTGGGCAGGCACAAGGCCAGCCCCTACATTTACAGATACCCTATGAAACCCCAAGAGTCATTCCTTTGGAGCATGTCGCAGCCTTTCAGGTTGCCCGGTTCACATTCTTAATATAGGCCGTAAGTCCTATTGAATACTGTAATTCAGACTCTGTCCAGAGTAGTTCCCAACTGGCAAAATCCCAATTCAACAAGATACTCCCCGAGCAGTTTCTGGGGTCTTCATTCTAACTGTGGAGAGGCCGAAGATGAGTTGCTCAGTCCTGGTGGTGGACGATGAATTTGAAATTCGACAGCTGCTGTCGACGATGCTGACGATGATGGGGTACCAATCGTTTATGGCCCAGGATGGCCTGGATGCCCTGGAAAAAATCCCCCAATACCAACCCGACATTTTAATTTTGGACGTGATGATGCCGCGCATGGACGGGTTAACTTTATGCCGCCAGCTGCGTGATACGGCCGAAACGGCCGCTCTGCCCATCATCATGCTCAGCGGCAAGGCGCACCAGGAAGCGATTCAAGAGGGGCTGAAAGCGGGAGCTAACCGCTACCTGGTCAAACCGACTGGGCTCGATGAGCTAACGCGCAACATCAATGAAGTTTTGGGCGAAGCAGGCGTGTTGGTTTCTAAAAAAAAAATAACAGCGTGACGTATTTCCCCGGAAACTGTTGAACAAACAGCTGAGTGATAGAAGACAGTTTCCGGGGAAATTTAAGATTCCTTACGATAAGGCCGACCACACCTCTAGCTTGGCCTTTACCCGGTGAATCACCTCATTGGTAAACTCATCTGTGTTGGCGGTGCCACCAAGATCGGCCGTTTTTGTGCCATCATACACCGTTTCCAGCGTGGATTCGTAAATGGCCCGGCTGGCCCGCTTGGCCTCCGGCTCTTTCATGTAAGACAGCAGCCCGGCGGCGGCCAGGATCATGGCCATGGGGTTGGCGCGATTGAGCCCTTGAAGCCTGGGTGCCGTCCCGTGCGGCGCTTCGGCCATCACGCAGTCCACCTCGCCCTTACCGTCCACCGAAATGACCATCGACTCGGAACCAGCGATTGAGCCAAACATTTGCAGCACCATGTCCGACAGCAAATCGCCGTCCCGGTTCAGGCTGGGGATGACCAGCGGTTCGCCGGTGGTGGCCAGCAGCAGGGCAAAGGTGGCGTCGATGAGCTGCGGCTCGTAGCGCACGCTGGGGAATTTCTTGGCGGTGGCGTCCATCTCTTCCTTAAACATACCTTCGTACACCGGGCTGACGGTGAACTTGGGGCCACCAAATACTTTGGCCCCGGTGGTACGCGCGTGCAAAAAGGCATATTCGGCCACGGCGCGGCAGACGCGGCGGGTGATTTTCTCGGTGCGGTAAGAAATTTCGTCGGGCGACCCTTCTTCGCCTTCGCGCCATTCTTTAGCGCCGTAAGCATCATCGCGGGCCATGCGCACCACGCTGATGGGAGCATACACACCGGCAATCGGCCGTACACCGGGGATGCGCCGCCCGGTGCGCAAAATGACTTCGGCGTCCATCTCTTCACGCAGAATGCGGTTGGGGCTGCCCACGTCCCCCTTCTGCTCCGGGGTGATGGTGGCGGCTTTCAGCGCCAGGCGGTGTTTGCGAATCGCTTTACCGGCTTCGTAAACTACCTTGTTTTTGGTGGTGCGGCGGTTTTCCAGGCTTAAATCGAAGCGGATAAAGTCTAGCTCCAGGCGAATGATACCGGGTTCGAGAACGCGTATGGCTTCCTCCAGCAGCTCCTGGCCGGTCTGGTCACCTTCCAGAATGACAATGGTTCGGGTCATGGTTTTGGGATCTCCTGTAGATAGTTGATAGTGGTTCGTGGCTGGTGGTGGGGAGGACAAAACTAGCGACTCGCTACCAGCCGCTAACTTATTTTTTGCGTCGCAGGTAGTTGAGATATTTGGGCAGGATGACGGTGTAGAGCTGGTAAAGCAACGGCCGGACCGCAAAATCCCACGCGCCGATGTGCCGTACCACCTGGCCGCTAAAGCCTTCCTTGAAGCGCCACACGCCCCACAGCCGGTCGCTTTCCACAAAGTCGTCGGGCGCACCCCAGAAGTCGTAGACGGTGCAGCCCTGCGCTTTGGCCCAGCGAATGGCTTCCCACTGCAGCAGGTGATTGGGCATACGCTGGCGTTCCTTATCGGTAGACGCGCCGTACATGTAAATGGCACGCTGGGCGTACCGCACCAGGTAAACGGCCGCTACCGGGTCATCCTCAAATTCGGCAATGAGTAAATAGCCCATTTTGGCCTGGTGAAAACTTTGCCAGGCGTCCAGGTAATAGGCGGTGGGGCGAATGCCGAAGCCGTCGCGAGCGGCCGTTGCCGCATACATTTCGGCCATCACCGGGAAATCGGCTTCGGTGCCGGGGCGAATGACAATGCCTTTACGCTCGGCGAGCCGGATGTTGTAGCGCGTTTTAGACTTCATCGCCGCCAAAAGATTTTCTTCCGATTGGGTCAGGTCCAGCTCGACGGTGTTGCGGAACTGAATCTGCTCGTCGGAAAAGCGCCAACCCCGGTCTTTGAGTTCCTGGGTGAATTTGGTGCCGAGGGGAGACGGCCGTTCCACCTCATCCCCCCAGCTTTTCACCACTTCGGGATCGATCTTGATAAAAATCGCCCGTTCGCGCCGGGCGATATTTTCCAGCTCAGCCAGGACAACACGGCGCAGCGCGCCATCTTTGTAATCCAGCGCTGGCCCTTTGGGCACGTACAAAATGCAATACGGCGTGCGCGGCAGCTTGCGCTTAAGCACCATCGCCGCCGCCAGCGGTTCCCAACTGCTCTCGCTAATGGTGAGCGTCAGCGGGATAGGCGTCCAGCCCCAGCGCGCTTTCTGCTCGGCCCAGGCCCAGCTTTGCAGCGCATGGGCATAGGGCATTTTTGCCAACGCCTGAGCAAACGTCGTTTTCGATTTTTCCAGCTTAAACGTAGAAGCCCGGTAGGTGGGTTCTGGTTGTTGAATCATACTTT
>CAUJGI010000016.1 GCA_963169155.1 Chloroflexota bacterium | reverse complement strand
AGTACCTTCACCGAGGCAGCCTTCGTCTTCACTAATTCTGCCACTATTTTGTTGACTTAGCAGCAGCCTGTAATTGTGAAGCCATTTGTGACGTGACTGAAGTTAAGCGGCGAATAAATTCCAGGATGAAGCCAAGTTCTTGATCATTGTAATCGGCCAATAACCCAGACATTGCTTCGGTGTAAGGATGATACAAACCAGCCTCTGCCGGTGAATCTTGGGGTAATGCCCGAATAATTACCCGCCGTCGATCAGTAGGATCGGCCACACGTTGGGCCCACCCTGCCCGCTCAAGTCGATCAACAACCCCCGTTATGGCGCCAGTCGTTAAGCCGCTTAATTCAGCAAGTTGTCCGGCTGTCATTGGCCCCATGCGCACAAGTAATTCGGCACATTGCAGATCGGATGAGTTCATTCCCACCTGTTGGGCAATTGCCGAAGCAGCAATGACAGTTGCCGTAGTTAATTGGCGTATCTCCCAATCAAATTTCTGGGTGAGTTCCTTTCGTTCGGCGGAGTCGCTTGACTGTTGTGGCATTTCTGTTTACAATCCATTTATCTTATAAGTAAGATGATTAGTTATAAGATATTTACGTTTGAGAAGTAGGTTACTAAGATAATACTACACTTATTCCAATTTGGGGAGCTGACCTTATCATGAAAATAAGCAAACTGAAAAAGAAAGGCTATTTGACACTAAAATTCATTCACATCATTCTTGCATGTACCTGGATTGGGGGTGCATTAGCCGCACTGTTTTTATTGCTCCGGTTGTCTGACGAAAACGCCCATGGTGTTCTGATTGCCTTCCAAGTGATTGATCTGGGGATCATTGTGCCTTCAAACATAGGCTCTTTAATAACTGGTTTGCTTTTTTCTTCAATGACCCATTGGGGGTTCATAAAACATAGATGGATCGTGGTTAAGTATTTGATCAATCTTATTCCAGCGATTTTGGGTGCGATTCTTTTTGCGCCCTGGCTTCTTCGAATGCTGGAAATATCAAATCAGTTGGGATCGCATACTGCTTTAAGGAGCGAGCTTTATTCCTTGAGGAATAATTTTGCTTTACTTATCAGTGGACAATTATTGCTATTGCTGGTTGCCGTATATTTACCTTTGTTCAAACCAGGGTTTACCATTAGAAAATCCAAACAAAGCTGATTCAACACATTTCAGACGGCTGACCGAAGGGTCAATATATGCCTTGACCCTACGAGAGGTTTAGAAATTCTCGATACCAGGCCATCGTTTCCGCCAGGCCGCTGGCCAGGGTGTACTGCGGTTCCCAACCCAGCAGGCGGCTGGCCTTTTCCGAGTTCATGAACTGGTCCTGCACCTCGTTGCGCACCTCGTTCAGAATAATGGGTTCCAGTTCGGGATGATCTGAGACACGAATGATCGTTTTGACGATGTCCAGGGCGGTTTCTGAGTGGCCCATGCCAAAGTTAAACGCCTCGCCATGCAGTTCAGGCCGCACCACCTGCTCGGCGGCCATCAGGTAGCCGCGCACGGCGTCTTTGACGTAGACAAAGTCCCGCTTAAACGTGCCATCTGAGCGGATAATCGGCCGTTCGCCTAAAAGTACGCTGCGAATGGTACCAGGTAGGATGCGGTTCCAGTTTAAATCGCCGCCGCCGTACAGATTGGCAAAGCGGGTAATGATGACCGGCAGGCCATAGCTGTGGGCATAACTCTGGGAGAGAAGGTCGGCGCAGCTTTTAGAAACGTCGTAGGGATGACGGCCGTGCAGCGAGGCAGCTTCATGGTAGGGCATCGCTGACTGCTCGCCATACACTTTTTCGCTGCTGGCAATGACAATGCCGCGGACGGTGGGGTTGCGTCGCGCTGCTTCTAGCAGGATGTACGTGCCGCGAATGTTGGTCTCGAAGGTGGACAGCGGCGCTCGGTTGGCAATGGTGACGATGGTTTGCGCCGCCAGGTGAAAAACCACCTCAATTTCATACTCAGCGAGGGTGCGCTCCAGCAAGTTGTAATCGCACAGGTGGCCGTGCACCACGCTGATCTGGTTCATCATGCCGGAGCGAACCAGATTGGAATGCGGCACATGATCGCGCACCAGGCCGATCACATCAGCGCCCATATCGAGAAGGGCATCAGTCAGCCAGGAGCCTAACAAACCGGTACAGCCAGTGATAAATACGCGTTTGCCTTGCCAAAACTGTTTGTTCAATGTTTTTCTCCCCAGTTGGCGGTTGATTCTACGATGAAGTTTGAATTCATCAAGGAGGATAGTGCCCTCTGGATGTTACCAAACCTTCCACGGCTGGTTGTCTTGCCACGCATCTTTTAGCGTCAGCGCGTCTTTAAGCGTTTTCATCGATTGCCAGTAGCCGGTATGTTGGTAAAGCATCAGCTGCCGCTGCTGGGCCAACTGGGGCAAAATATCGCGTTCCAGATCCAGATTTTCCCGGTTTTCGGCACGGATGCGGTCGAGCACGGCCGTTTCAAACAGCATAAATCCCCCGTTCACCCAGTAAGGCAAGGGCGGCTTCTCCACAAACTCGGTGATATAACCCTGGGCATCGGCTTCTACCTTGCCGTACGGCGATGGAAAACGGATGCCGGTTATGGTGGCCATCTGGCCGTGCTGCTCGTGAAACTGCACCAGGGCTTCCAGGTCGATGTCGGCCACAGCTTCCCCATAGGCGACGAAGAAACGGCCGTTTCCCAAAAAATGCGCCAGTTTGGCCAGTCGGGCGGCGCGCTCTGTGTCCAGGCCGGTGTCCACCATGGTTACTTCCCAAGGGGGGTGCTCATATTCGCCGCTGAAGGTGACGTGGGGCTGGCCATTGCCGCTGCGGGGATCGGCCAATTTGATGGTGACATCGCGGGTCATCGCCTCGTACTCCAGGAAGTAGCGCCGCACCTGGTCGGCCTGGTGCCCCAGCGCCAGAATGAACTGGTTGTGCCCATACGCCGAAAAAATGCGCATGACGTGCCACAGCAACGGCCGTCCGCCGATGTCTACCAGCTCCTTCTTGGTGAGGGTGTTGCCCATGCGCGTGCCCTGTCCGCCGCACATGATCACGACTGGAATACCTGACATGTTGTTTATCAGTAATAAGTGAAAAGTGAAAAGTAAAAAGTGAGTCGTTAATTCCTACTTTTTAATTTTTACTTATCACTTTTTACTTGCTCTCCTTCTTCTGTTCCGACTCAACGGCCGTCCGCAAATTCTTCACAAACGGCGGATACACAATGCCCGCCTCGGTGACAATGCCGGTGACGTAGCGGTGCGGCGTCACGTCAAAGGCGGGGTTGCGGGCGGTGATGCCCGCTGGAGCAATCGATTTGCCAAAAACGGACAGCACCTCTTCGGCGCCGCGCTCCTCGATGGGGATGAGATCGCCATGTTCCAGCGCCAAATCGACCGTACTGGTGGGCACGACGGGGTAAAACGGGATGCCATTTTCTTTGGCCACCACGGCCAGCTTGTACGTGCCGATTTTGTTGGCCACGTCGCCGTTAGCGGCCGTTCGGTCCGACCCCACCAGCACAATGTTCACCTGCCCGGTGCGCATGAAATGCCCGGCGGCGTTATCGGCGATGAGGTCGAACGGGATGCCACGCTGGTGTAGTTCCCAGGCGGTGAGGCGGGAGCCTTGCAGCGTGGGGCGGGTTTCATCCACCAGCACGTGAATCTTTTTGCCCTGCTCATGGGCAGCAAACACCACGCCCAGCGCCGTGCCCCAATCGACGGTGGCCAGCGCCCCGGTGTTGCAGTGGTGCAAAATCGTGTCGCCGTCGCTGATGAGCTCCGCGCCGTTGTAGGCCATGCGCTTATTCAGCGCCACGTCTTCGTCGGCCAGCTGCTGCGCTTCGGCCAGAATGGCGTCGCGCACGTCGTCGACGGATTCCAGCTCTTCGTTGGCGGCGACGCGCAGCATACGGCGCACCCCCCAGGCCAGATTTACGGCCGTTGGTCGGGCGGCGTTGAGGTGGGCAGCGGCCGTTTCCAAATCACGCAGCAAGATCAGCCGGTCGGTAGCAGCAGACTGCCGCGCCGCGAGGGCCATGCCAAACGCCGCCGCCGCCCCGATGGCCGGCGCGCCGCGCACCACCATTTCCTTGATGGCGCGGGCCACTTCCTGGTAATCGGTGAAGTCAGCGATGACAAATTCCCACGGCAGCAGCCGCTGGTCGATCATCTTGGTGCTGTGGGAATCGTAGTCCCAAAAAACGGTTCTCATGGTAGCCTCTATCGTGGATGCAAATTGTATTTGTCAATTTCGGGCGGGATCATAACACAGCCGGGGGGGGACTGCCAGCAGGGGGAATGAATTGTGAAGGGGAACGGCCGTTTGTGTGAAACATTTTTCCAGAAACTGATCTTTGCTTTTCCCAATAAGCGGCAAGTCAGTTTCCGGGAAAATTGTTGATCTATTTGATTACTTTACCAACCAGTAGACAAACCTCTATCCCTCTGGCCGAAGTTGCAGACGCCGTCGGATAGTGAAACTTGCTGCCGTTGGGCCAGGTTACTGTCTTACAAAGCAGAATTTAACCCCACCTGAGACCAGAAAAACAAGAGGCGGTTGGGATTGAACCAGCCAGCCCTTTTTTACTTTTTCTGGTTTAACCAGAGGCGGAAAAAGATTGGCATTAGCAAAGCCAGAACAGTCAGCAGCGTCCCCAGCCAGCCGGGCAAATTAACCGCTTCTGTCTCCAGAAACGGTGCCGCCGAGGCGGTGAGTGGCAGCAGCAATAAACAAAAAGCCAGGTAGAGGGCCAAACGAAGCTGTTTTTTCATAGATCGGTCCTTTTGTGTGAGAGGATCGGCAGAAACAAGGTCGTTCATCAAACCTGCCAACTCCTTGTATTTGGCCCGATTATAAACCGGCTGCTTTTATTTGGCAGCAGACTGACGGATTTACTTTGTAATTTTTTTTGTAATGTTGGCTCGTTATAAATGAGCAAGGTTTGCAAAAACCTGAATTGGGTAGGACTTAACAATCATCGTAGCAGCACTATTGATTCAACGCAGCCCCATCGAAGCTATCATCTTACCCGCATTGGAGCCAACATCGCAACGCATTGCACCAACATCATAGCCGCATCGACGCTCACATTGCAGCCGCATCACTGTCTGTAAAGTACTACCCTTTAGAGGAAGAGCTTAGGCCACCGTCATTTTCGTTCCCAGCGATAAATCCCGGTCTAAGCTCTTTTTTCTTGGATTGTTTGCAGCAGAACCTGCAGCCCCAACTGATAACTTCGCCAACCAAACCCCGAAATTTGCCCCAAACAAACGGCCGTAATCACCGATTGATGCCGAAATGATTCCCGCGCCTGCACATTGGACAGATGCACCTCGACGGCGGGCAGCGCCACCGCCGCCAGCGCATCGCGCAGGGCGTAGCTGTAGTGCGTCAGCGCCCCAGGGTTGATCAGGATGCCATCAGCCCAGCCGCGGGCTTCGTGAATGGCGTCAATCAACGCGCCTTCGTGGTTGGACTGGAAAAACTGGACCGCTGCCTCGGCGGCTTCTGCCTGTTCCGACAAGAGGTTATTGATGTCGGTGAGGGTGAAACGGCCGTAAACCTCCGGCTCACGACTCCCCAGCAAATTCAGATTCGGACCATGTAGTACCAGGACTTGAATAGCCATTCTGCACTCCATGCGTATCATAATCACCCTGCCCCTGGACAGTCAACACCTATTTGGCACTTCTTACGCGATCTTAACAGCTGCTTACCCCAATTTTTTGCCCGTTGACGCTTCGACCACTGTTTGTTACCATCTGCCGCTGTTATTTTGAATGCACAAGGCGAAGATGACATGCGTAGTTTGCTACCGATCAACTCCTCAAATTTAATGGCCATTATGTCTGTCATGCCTTGTTGTATGTGTATCAAGCGGGGGCGGTTTGTGAGTACCCGTTTGGTACCGCTGGCGCGTTAGCCAACCACCACCGCGTCGCGACTTCCCCCGCAAAATCACCAGGTTAATTCTCAGACAGGCCGTTGGGTAACGGCCGTAGCATCCAACCACGTTTGTACCATACCCACCGACGTCCGGCAGACAAAACGAGAGACAGCCGCATAAATACCATTCAATTAAAGTAACCTTATGCCCTTAGTTGCTCATTCGCCACTCCCCACGTTTGAAAATTTGCGCCTGCAGGGCCAGGAAATCCTGACGCTGGAACACGCCCTGCACCAGGACATCCGTGAACTGCACATTGGGCTGCTGAATATGATGCCCGATGCCGCCTTGACTGTTACCGAGCAGCAGTTTATGCGCCTGCTGGGCAGCTCCAATCAGATTGCCCAGTTTTACGTCTACCCGTTCTCCATTCCCGGCCTGCCGCGCAGCCGCGAAATGCAAGCGTACATCGATGAACACTACGCTACCTTTGAGCAGCTCAAGCAGGAGGGGCTGGATGCCCTCGTCATCACCGGGGCCAACGTGGCCAATCCTACCCTGGAGCAAGAACCATTCTGGCAGCCGCTGCAAGAGGTGATTGCCTGGGCGACGGAAGATGTCACTTCGGTGCTGTGTTCCTGCCTGGCGACACATGCTCTGGTGCAGCAGCTTTATGGCATCAAGCGGCAGCGGCTGCCCGCCAAGAAGTGGGGCGTCTACACCCATCACATTACCCAGAAACCACATCCTTTGCTGCGCAACATCAACACCCGGTTCGATGTGGTGCACTCACGCTACAACGCGATTACCCGGGCGCAGCTGGAGGCAGCCGGGCTGAGCATTCTGGTAGAAGGTGACGAAGGAGGTGTGCACATGGCGGTCAGCCCCGACCAGTTTCGGCTGGTATACTTCCAGGGGCACCCGGAATATGATTACAACAGCTTGCTCAAGGAGTACAAACGAGAGGTGCTGCGCTTTGTGGCGGGCGAGATTGTCGAGTATCCGCCCCACCCTGAGAATTACTTCCCGGAAACGGCCGCTGCCATCGCCGACGAGTACCAGGCTATCGTCCTGGCCAGCCAGGCGGCCAACACGCCCATACCCCCCTTCCCGGAGACGGCCATCGAGCAGCACCTGGACAACACCTGGGGCGACACGGGCAAAGCATTGTTCAACAACTGGCTGGGGCTGGTTTACCAGCTGACGGCATTGGACCGGAAACGGCCGTTTGTCCCCGGCATCGATCCCCACAACCCACTGGGGCTGCGCAAATGAGCAAATTTACTTCTTTGGGATGAAAATTCGTGAATCGTGAAACGTGAGTTTTTCTTCCTCACGTTTCACACTTCACGTTTCAAAAACACCCAAAGGCCAAAATAAAGGAGAAACACCTACGATGAAAGCAGCAACCATTGGTATCCACGGCGGTTATGAAACAGACCCGACCACCAAGGCGGTGGCGGTGCCTATCTACCAGACCGTGGCTTACGAGTTTGACGACGCCCAGCACGGGGCTGACCTGTTCAACCTGGCCGTGCCCGGCAACATCTACACCCGCATCATGAACCCCACGGCCGATGTGCTGGAAAAGCGCGTGGCCGAGCTGGAAGGCGGCATTGCCGGGCTGGCTGTCAGCGCGGGCAGCGCAGCCATCAACTATTCCATCCTGACGATTGCCGAGGCGGGCAGCAACATCGTCACCGTGCCGCTGCTGTACGGCGGTACCTACACGCTGTTTGCCCACATGCTGCCCAAGCAGGGCATCGAAGTGCGCTTTGCCGAAGATGACAGCCCGGCCAGCCTGGAAAAATTGATTGATGGGAAGACAGCGGCCGTTTTCTGCGAAACGATTGGTAACCCGGCGGGCAACATTGTGGACATCGAAGCGATTGCCACCATGGCCCACAAACACGGCGTACCCGTTATCGTAGACAACACTGTGGCCACGCCCATCCTCATTCGCCCCATCGACTACGGCGCGGACATTGTGGTGCATTCGCTGACCAAGTACATGGGCGGGCACGGCAACTCCCTGGGCGGCGTCATCGTCGATTCCGGCAAATTCCCCTGGGCCGAGCACGCTGACCGCTTCCCCATGCTGAACACGCCGGAGCCATCGTACCACGGCGTGGTGTACACCCAGGCTTTGGGGCCAGCGGCGTACATCGGCCGGGCGCGCACCGTGCCGCTGCGCAACACCGGCTCGGCGATCAGTCCATTCAACGCCTTCCTGATTTTGCAGGGCATCGAAACGCTGGCTTTGCGGATGGAACGTCATTGCGACAACGCCATTGCCGTCGCCAACTATCTGGACAAGCACGACAGTGTGGCCTGGGTAAGTTTTGCCGGTTTGCCCAGCTCGCCCTATTATGAACTGGCGCAAAAATATACCGGTGGCAAGCCCTCGGCCCTGCTCACCTTTGGCATCAAAGGCGGATTTGCGGCAGGCGTGAAGTTCTACGATGCGCTCAAGCTGTTCAAGCGGCTGGTCAACATCGGCGATGCCAAGTCGCTGGCGGCTCATCCCGCCTCCACCACCCACCGCCAGCTCACGGAAGCGGAACTGGTCTCGGCCGGCGTCACCCCCGATGCGATTCGGCTGTGCGTCGGTATCGAGCACATCGACGACATTTTGGAAGATTTGGCGCAGGCGCTGGCCGTGGCGGCGTAATTGGGTAATTAAGTAATTGGGTAATTGGTTTCGCTCACCAATTACTCAATTACCTCTGTGAACATTTCCCCGGAAACTACCTCACGAGAAAGGTTTCACGAGGGCAGTTTCCGGGGAAATTGCAGGAGGAGTTTCATGTTTGAATGGACACGTTTGGCGACGTTTGTGCTGGCGGCAGGGCTGCTGATTGTGGCGCCGGGGCCAGCGGTTTTGTACGTGGTGGCCCGTTCGGTGGACCAGGGCAAGCTGGCGGGCATCGTCTCGGTGCTGGGGATTGCGTTGGGGGCGCTGGTGCATTCGCTGGCGGCGGCGGTGGGGATTACGGCCGTTCTCGCCGCCTCAGCCCTCGCCTTCACTACTGTCAAATATCTCGGCGCTGCCTATCTCATCTACCTGGGCCTCACCACCCTGCTCAAAAAACCAGAAGCGCCGGAGAAGATCGTGGTTGAAGCCAAACCACTGTGGCAAATTTTCCGCCAGGGCTTTGTGGTAAACCTGCTCAATCCCAAAACCGCCCTCTTTTTCCTGGCCTTCCTGCCCCAGTTTGCCGATCCGGCGCGGGGTTCCGTACCCCTGCAAACGTTCATTCTGGGTCTGATCTTTGTGGTCATCGCCTTGTTGAGCGACAGCGTGTACGCGCTGCTGGCCGGGCAGCTGGGCGGCTGGCTCAAACAAAGCCAGACGTTCCAGCAGCGGCAGCGCTATTTTTCGGGGCTGGTTTATATTGCGCTGGGGGTGGGTACGGCCGTTTCCGGCAGCAAAACCAAATAAATCGTCACCATGGCTTATCGTTTTGTCACTGACAAAGAAGATTACAGCGATTTGGCCAGCGGGCAGGTTTTGGTCAGCGCGCCCGGCCAACCCGCCTTCCCGGTACGGCTGGCCAGTGAAATTTTCCAACGGGCGCAGGCTTTGCTGGGCAATCCAGCGACCGTGTCGCTGTATGATCCGTGCTGCGGTTCGGGTTACCATCTGGCGGTGCTCGGTTTGTTACACCCTCAGGCATTGGCCAGCCTCACCGCTTCTGACATTGATCCCGGAGCCGCTGACTTGGCTACGCGAAC
>CAUJGI010000015.1 GCA_963169155.1 Chloroflexota bacterium | reverse complement strand
GATGTAGAGATCTGCATCGCTTAGCCGACCTTTGCGGATATCCGGCTCTTCCCCTTTGGCCGTTACAAAAATAAAGGGAATCTGGATCCACTCGGGATTGGCCCGCACGTGGTTCAAAAATTCGTAGCCGCCCATTTGGGGCATCATCACGTCAGAAATAATCAGGTCTGGCTCATGTTCTGCCATGACGTCCAGCGCCATCTGGCCATCATTGGCCTGCAGGACGGTGATTTCGTAGCCCAAATCGGCAATTTCCAGGAGATCATTCATGCCATCAAGCATGGATTGATCATCTTCAACAATAAGGATAGTAGCAGTACGCCTGTTGGGTTTTTCGGGAAGTTGTATCATGACTCCAACATTTTTACAGCAAATTATTCGGTCATCGGCCAAAGTTTTGCAGAAAAGTCAGAAAGCTGTTGCCGTTTTCTGCGTACAGGCAGGCGCCTGGTACGCTTTAAATCGGATTGTCATTCCGCTGTTGCCGTCACTATCGCATCCTACAGGATTCTTATGACGGTCTGCGTTATGAATTTTGCACCTAATTTCTGACGCCCTTTCTTCTTGTTTGGAAGTAACGGCCGTTTCTTCCTATACTCACCTCTTTCAGCCTCTGCCCCAAAAACAAACGACCAGCATCCGGTGCAGATACTGGTCGTCAAAACGAAGTCGATAACTCTAGTGAGTGTGCATCAAACGGTCTGGCAGGGTGGGTCTCATCCAGAGGTGCGCAGGCGACGGGCAAAGAAGACCAGCCCGACCAACACAAAAGCCACCACCAGAACACTCCAGGTGTCCAGGCCGGTTTGCGGCAGGGCTTCGCCCGAACCATCGTCCGCGCCAATCACGGCCGAAATGGGGGTTGCAGTGGCCTCAGTGGTTCCATCACTTTCTTCACTCATGGCCGCAGTGGCGGTAGCATCAGCATCGGAAACGGCCGTACCCACCACAATTTCACCTTCGGCCGTCACCGTGCCTTCCGCTGCAACGTCACCTTCGGGCGTCACGGTCCCGTCACCTTCTACCACGCCAGCGTCAACCACGGGGGTATTTGAGGGCGTAGGCGTGGGCGGTGCTGGCGTGTTGGTTGGGGCCACGGTCGGGGGGACGGTAGCGGTTGGCACAACGGCAACGGCCGCTTCCGTCGCGGCAATCGCCGTGGCGGCATTGGACGCCAACGTTTCAGCATTACGCGTCTCGATAGCCGCCGCCTGCTGTGCCCGATCCTCAGCGGCACGGTTATTGACGAGGAAAAATGCCGTACAGGCCCCCATCAAAATAAACAGGGTAACCAAAACACCTACCGCCACTAAAAACGGGCGCCGGTTTGAAGAACTCTCCTCTTCCTGAAATTCTTCCTCGATATAATCGTCTTGCATAATTTCCTCCGTTCGATAACCGTTTAAGGCACAGGCTGCGACATCCAGGAAAGAATACGCGGCCTTAACGCACTTTTATTTCAATAAGATTACACAATTACATCCAAATTGGCTGTGGGCACAAACACCACCTCGCCATTCGGCAGTTCCACATCCACACCAGGCGTTTTTAAACCAATCGGCGTGGACTGCAAGCGGTTGTAAATGTGCTTAATCTTGCCCACTTTCCCGGCATGTCCGGCGCTTAAAATGCGCACCAGCTGGCCGGGTGCCATCACTTTTTTAACGGTTGCCGCATCCAGACCCAACGCGGCAGCTTGCGGCAAAATAATCTCGGGACGCTGACCAGCTTCGGCTTTGTAATCGCCAAACAAGGAGACGGAACGGCCGTCTGACTGGTGCAGCAGTTCAAAAATGGGCGGCGCCATGCCGTCGCTGCCCACGCCGTCGGTCACCAGCAGCGGCAGGGGCGAATCCAGGCTCACCCGGCACACCTCGGCCGAGGCGCTGCCCACGATGAGGCCGCGCACACCCAAATCTTCGGCGCGGTGAAACAGCTCCACGTTGTTCAGACAGCCCACGGCCAGCACCTGGCCCGTCACGTCGCCGTTAAAATGATCGGGCGTCAGCAGCGTGTCTGGCGTGGTGGCTACCACCTTCAGGCGGCCCACGCCTTCATGGCCAGAACCCCAGGCGGCCTGGATGAGGCTGCCGCTGGTTTCGATGGTCACGCCCTGGTTGCCGACGTAGCTGACCACCCGGCCCGCCACCAGCGCCCGCAGCTCCAACCAATCGGAAGTCGGCTGCACGGCAATACGGCCGTTCACCACGTCAAAAAAAATGCCATCCACCGGTGACAGCACCTGCCGTTCACCCAGCAGCCGTTTGCGCGAGGCCAGCACAGCCCCCGCTTCCACCGACGCGCCTTTTTCCACCCGCAGGTATTCGCCAATCGCTTCTGGCGCCACGCCCAGCTTTTCCGCCGCGGACATGATGGCAAAATCGGAAGCCATGGTGGTGCGGGCCACCACCTGGATGGGACTCACTTCCTGCCCCACACGCACCACAATTTCGCCGCCCTTGGGCAGCACCCGGGCGCGCCGAATCTTGGTTTGGGTCTGGATGACGGTGGATCGATAAAACTCTTTCATCGCCTAGCCTCCCATGTCCCACAGCCACTTGCGCATCAGGCTGCGCCGGTCGGCTACATCACGCGGCAGGGTAAACGGCCGTCCCCGCGCATCAATCACCAGGCCACCCACCAGGCCACCAGTCAGCGTCATCTTTTTGCCCTGCCCCGGACCAAAGCCAATGTCGAACCGGCTGGTTGGTTTCACCGTCACTTTGGCGCTTTTACCCGGCGCAATGGGGAAAATTTCAATCTTGCCAAACTCAATTTCCCCTTCAAAGCTGATCCGCTCCGACTCAATGGAAATATCCATCGCCTTCTTGCCCAGCTGACCCTTGCCCGTGGGGGCAATCACCCAGCCCAGGTCCGAAAGGACGCCCGCTTCTAACGTCTGGATCACCGCCAGGGGCTGGTGCGCCGCCAAAGCACCCAACGCGGGCAGCACCCCATAGCGATCCAGGGCAATAGAAAAGATACCGGTCGGCTGGAGCGCATCCAGCAGCATCAGCATAATCTGGCCGGGACGCGGCGCATTGGCCAGGGTGCTGCCACGGGCCAGCAGCAGCCCAAACGGCGGGGGCGTGGGTTGTTCCCCCAAAATCGGCCAGCGCAGCTCGTGGCCCGTTTGCAGCGCCGCACAGCGCATAGCAGTGCGAGCCACCGCCTGCTCCAGCTGCATCATTTTTTCTGTGGTTGGCACGGTGAAGGGGTGGAGCGATTTGTTGAAGATAAAATCGGCCGTTTCTGCCGCCGATACCTCCATCGGCACCCACTGACGCACCTCGTCCACGGAAACCTTGTTCAACAGCTGGCTTACCGGGAGTCCCATGCCCAATTCGGAATGGATCGATACCTGCGCCTGTTCCGGCTCAGCCAGCGCCAGCGACACGCTGTTGCTGCCCAGGTCTACGCCCAGCACCGTCTGTTTTTGCAGGGCAGCAAAATAGTGGCAGATGCCCTTAAACGCATGGGCCGTGGGCAAAATTGGGTAGCTGCTCCAGTCGCGCAGCTCCTGCACGCCAGATAAATTGTTAATCTTCAAATCTTCATACAGCGCGGTGATCAAGCGCACGGCATCGTCGAGCTGCTCCGTTTCCAGCGTGGGGCGCACGTTATCGGCCATCTGCACGTTGGCATATTCACCCAACATCGCCTGCACCCGCTCCCGCAGCCGGAAGTTACCGGCAAAGATAACTTCGGGCACCTTGCTGTCGCTCATGACGCTGACGCCCAGGCCCACGGACTCCACCACCTGCAACAAGCGGTCTTCCGCGCCGCCTTCGGTGCCGCCGGTGATCAAAATCAGGTCGGGCTGGGACTGCACCACTGCGCCCACCTGCTCATGCGGCGGGCGCTGATCAGACAGAGTCAGGCGATCCTTTTCATGGTGGTAAATGGCGCGCAGCGCTTTGCGGGCGGAGGTAATGCTCACCTGGTCGAACAGCCCCACCAGGAGCACATCCAACGGCTGGGCAGCACTGGCCACCGCGGCAAAGTGGTCCACGCCGGAGCCATCGGCGCGCACGGGGCGAATGAGCCGCCCCTGTTCGCTGAGCAGCTTGCGCCCGGTAATTTCAGAGATACGGCTGATGGCCTGCTGCACGCCCTGAGCCACATCAAACCAGGGTCCATGCGCAGTGGTGGGAACGGCCGCTCGCGCAATTAACCGGTAAGCGCCCGCCACCATATCAAACAGCACCACTGTGGTGTGAGTGCTGCCACAATCGGCCACCAAAAAGGATTCGTACGTTTCGACCTGGGGCGCTTCAGTTGTCATCAGAATCGTTGTACCAGTTCCGTCAGGAAGAAATTGAGGCGTTCCGCCAGTAAAATAAGCCCGGTGCTCATCAGGGCCGCAAACAGGGCACCAAAGGTGATGGTGAGGACGATGCGGCCAACGGCCGTTACCCCCCGCTGCCACATGGCGGGCTGCCACAAACCGCTGCTGCGCGGCCGCAACGCCGTAAATTGAAACGCCAGCAAGGTGCAAATCGTTAAAAGCGCTACCACAATGCCCTGCAGCGGTGTGGCGGGCTGCACGCCCACAATTTGCGGCCACAGCGTGCCCGTCAGGCCGCCGAGGAGGGCGACGGCCGCACCAACGCCAATCAGCAGCGCCAGCGAGGTGTTACCCAACCAGCTCACGCTGGGCAGACGACGCGCCAGCAGCATCAGGGCAAACAAAATGGGCACCAGCCAGATGACCGAATCGGGGCTGGCGGGATTGGCCTGCACCTGCTGCCAGATGGGCAGCAGCAGCTGACGCACCACCACCACCACGGCATACGCGGCGCTCACCCCTACCAGCAAATGCACCGACACGCGGTACAGCGGATTGTCGCCAATAAGATAGCTGTAGATAAAAAGTGTCAGCAGCAAGCCAATGATGAGTCCCACTAAATCTGTCATATCTCGTCGTACCGAATGGATACTGCCTATTTATTGGCGCGACGGCCGTTTACCAATCCCGTCGTCCCGTAAACCACCAGCCCAATAATCAGCAAAACCCCAGCCAGCAGCTGCCCGATCACCTGGGCATTTAGCTGGGCCTCCAGGCCGCTGGCAGGCTGACCAATCAACTGCGCGTAGAGCCGCGCCTCGGGCGCGCCGCCCAGCAAACCGGCAATCTGCCCGGTGCTGGCGTAGCTGCGCGTCAGCGGCGTGAGCGCCTGGGTGACCCCGGCCACCAGCGGCACATCGGGGGCCACCTGCCCGACCTGCTCCACCCAGTTCACCAGGTTGTCGCGGTCGCCGGTCACCACAATCACCAGGCCGATCTCGCTTAAGCTGGCCTGTAACTCGGCGGGCAGCACACGGCCGTTCAGCTGGTCACATGTATTCCGCCCGGCAAAACATTCACCCAGCTGGCGCAGACCAATGCCTTCGCCCGGCAGGTATCCAATTATCTGGGCTTCAGTGTCTGCCGTAAGCGTTTCAGCGACGGCCGTTCCCGCAGCGTACTGGCTGGCAATTACCACCTGGCTGCCATTGGCCGCCAGCTGCGCCAGCAGCATTTGTGCCTGGGAGGTCAATTCACCAGCCATTGCCGGCGTGTATTCAATGGCCATCAACACCGGCTGACCGGCAGCGCTAGAAACGGCCGTTGCCACCGCCTGCACATTGGCGGGCACAGTCCCGTTGGTTGCCAGCAAATTGGGACCGCGCAAACCCACCAGAATGGCTACGAACAGCAAAACTGCCAGACCGATACGCAGCCAAACGGCCGTGCTGTAGGGCGCATTCGCAGACAGTGTTGTCACCGTTGTGGGTGTTTCCCGGGCGATCTGGTGCAGCAGGGCCGCTTGTTGCAGCTGCTCAGGTGTCGTCACGTGGGGCAGCAGCGGCGAGGCGGTGCGGGGCCGGGCAATGGCCGGTTCAATGGCGATCACACCCTGCATCCCTTTTAGCGGCCCCACCGTTTCTTCTGGCCCATGCAAATCTCGCGGCGGCTGCCCGGTAAGTTCCGGCGGTTTGAGCTGCTGAATCCACTCGGGGATGTCTGCTTTGGGCAGCGATTCAGCCAGGGGGGTCAGCGGCGGCAAATTTTCCAGCAGGAAGCGCCACTCATTGCGGCTGCCGCCGGGGGCAGCATCTTCGGCGGGCAGCAGCGGCGAACCGGCCGCCTTGGCACCAGGTGGATCGGGCTGCAACCAGTCGGGAATCTTCTGCGTGGCGTCAACGTTAATGTCCACCAGCGGCCGGGCCGGACGGGTATCTGGCGGGGCGTCTTTCAGCCAATCCGGCAGTTCACCGCCCGCCAGCTCTTCGGGAATGCCCTCCAGGGTATCGCGGATGTCCATGTCGGAGAGGACGCCGGGCAGCTCGCTGCCAAAAATACCCTGGCTAGGCCGCATGCTGGCAATCCATTCCGGCAGATCTTCACTGCTCAGGTCCATCTCAGGCGACTCGGCCGTTTCCGCATTTTCGCCCAGTTCGTCCAACCAGGCGGGCAGATCTTCCGCAACGGCCGTTTCCGCCAAAAAGGTGTCGCTGCTCCAGGAATCGCTTTCGAGGGCGGGTTCAGGCTCTTCGGGCGCTTCGTCTTCGGGTTCGTCGAGGCTGGGGACGGCCATTTCCGCCGATGGGATCTCGTCAATCGTCAGCTCGCCCGTCTGAATGGCGGCCATGTCCGACAGCCAGTCAAAATCATCGTCCTCGTCATCAGCCAACGATTCATCGTTGGCGAGCAGTTCATCCTCAACCAACACTTCGTCCTGAAGCTCATCCAACCCGTCGTCAAACAGATCGGCCGTTTCGTGCAACCGCTCCAGTTCGTGGCGCGCTTCGTCATCAATCTTGTCCAGGTTACCTGTGTCAGCCAACCAGTCCAGATCGGTCTGGGAGACAATTTCTTCCACCGTAAACCAGTCGCTGTCTGCCTCGGAAATAATCTCTGGTTCTTCTGCCTCAACCGGTTCTTCCGACTCGTCTGGCAGGTCTAGCAGGAACGATTCGCCCTTTTCGGCGGCGTCCTCCAACCAATCCGGCAGGCTTTCCGTCGCCCCACGCGACGTTTCAAAGAGGTCGGTAAACGAAACATCTTCGCCAGCATCATCGTCAAAAAAGTCTTCGGCCTCGTCGGCCGTGCCGCGCAGCGGGCCGGTCAGCTCGGCAAGTTGGGCCGGGTCCAGCAGATTGGTCTGAATGGGACCTAATTCGTCCATCCAGCCCGGCAGATCTTCGACATTCAGGTCTTCCTGCTGCTCTGGCAAAACGTCGGTCTGGGGTGGTCCCAGTTCACTCAACCAGTCGGAGGAATCGGCTTCTTCATTGGGCTGGGCGCTGAGCAGGTCGTTCAGCGCGGCCGCATTATCGGCGGCATGTACATCGGCCGTATCGGCATCGTCATCCAGGTCAGCCAGCCAGTCGGTCAGGCCAACGCTGGTGGCATCTTCGTCGTCATCATCATCGTCAGCAACGGCCGTTGCCGCCCCTTCATCCCCATCGGCCAGATCGCTCAACCAATCGGTTAGCCCCTGACTGGCCTCTGCCTCATTCCCGCCATCAGCTGCATCCGAAAGCCAGTCCGGCAGGTTCGACCCCGCTTCATCGGGGAACAAATCATCTGGCTGCGGCAAATCCTCGGCCCGCTCCAGTAAATCTCTATAAAACTCAGTCGAAATCGTGGTTGGCGCGTTGATGATGGGGTCTGGATCGCTGTCGTGCACCAGCCAATCGGGCAAATCGCTGGTATCCCGGCCACCAGCAGGAGCGTCCTCATCCTCTTCTGCCTGGCCAGATTTGTCGGCGCCAATGTTGCCGGTGCGCAGCCAGTCGGGCACCGCATTGGGGTTTAGTTCGCCCGTGTCACCCGGCCGACGGGCCGGTAAAGAAAAAGGCTTGTTGAGGGGCTGACTCTCGATGGGATCTTCCGGCTTTAGCTGGGGATGTTCAGCCACAAGCCGCGTCCCGCAGGTATCGCAAAAAATGCGGTCTCGCGTGTTGGGCGTGGCGCAGTTAGGGCAAATGATATGCGTACTGAGGGGCAATTTAGCCCCGCAGTTGTTGCAGAATTTGCTGCTGTGTGGATTTTTATATCCACATTCTTTACAGGTAATCTCGTTACTCATTATTTGTTATACGGCCGTTCCACACCCATCAGCAGGCGCAGACTCAGCAACAACGTACCCAACGCCACGCCAATGAGCAAGCCACGCAGCCCGGCCGTGACGACAACATTTTGCACAAATTCTACAATCTGGTTCACTGGCTGACGCAGCCCGGCGGGCAGCAGGCGGCTGGTCAGCAGCGCCTGGCCCAGCAGCATCACAACGGCCGTCACGCTAAACAAAACGGCCCAGCCGGTGTGCTGTCGCTTGAGCAGCTGCACACCTGCCAGCAGCAAAAAGACGGCCAACAAAGAAGCTAAGGCCGCTTCCAAAGGCGCCTGTACCCAATTAAACAAGGCGTTCACGCTGTTGCTGCCAGTTAGCCCATCTAAAACAGCCGCGGCAAACACGCCCAAAATACTCAACACCAACACCCCGCTGTACAGGTTCTGCTCCTTAAACAAACGAGTTAAGTGCACCAATAGCAGGTTCATAACGCCCAAAATGAGGGCAATCGCTGCCAAAAAGGAGGCCCAACCCAAAATAACGCTGCTGAGACCACTCACGTTGAACAGCAAGGCAACCAGCGTGAGCAGCCCAAAAAATACTGCAGTAAAAATGGCGATGCTTTGCTTTAGCTTCATGCACTTTTGCCTGAACGGCCGTCCCGCTAAACCAGCTGGTAAACGGCCGCTCCCAGAATAAATAACACCACCACCCAACGCAAAATATCCTGCAATTGCAGGCTGGCAATCTGGCTGGGGCTGCCTTCCAGATAGGCGCTGGTGGCAAATAACTCTTCGCCAATAAGGACGTTGTCGGTGACGGCGGTGGCGATGGCCAGGGCCGTCGGATCATCCGTGCCTACCACCTGATCAATGGCTTGCCGGTTAGCCGCCTCTACCATCAGGACCAGCTCCGGGCCAAAACGGCCGACCATGATATTGCTGGCCACCCGCTGCTGCTGCAAAACGGCCGCTACGCCAGCGCCGTAGGCAAACGGATCGGTGTCGTGAGCCACAAACTGGGTCAATGATAGGTCAAAATCGCCCGAACGGCCTGCTTCGGCCAGGGCGTGCTGGATGTTGGCCTGGGCCAGGGGCAGCAGGGTGCCCTCACCCACGGTTATCAGGGGCGGCGTGCCGTTGGCACAGCCGTCTTTGGCCAGATGGTCCAGCACAGCAACGGCGCTGATGCTGGTGGGGTTGGCCGTGCCCACCAGGCTGGCCTGCCCCAGCGTCAGGTGCAGCTGGCGACCCGATTCAATCGCTCGACCCACCTGACCCGCCAGCCCTTCATAGCTGGTTAACGGCCGTAAAACCACCAGCCGCCCGGCGCGCACGCTGCGTGTCAGCAAAAAAAGTAGGACAACCAAAACCAGCAAAGTGAGCAGGATAATCAGCGGGGTCATACGGCTGCCTCTTCTGCGGCCAGTCGATCCATCAGGCGGCGCACGGCGGCCGGATCTTCCAACAGGTGGGCCATCTGGCGCACCTGGGCCGAGGGCCACAACACGGCCAGCGCGGGCTGGGCCAGCCACAAAAATTGACTGCCAATAAAGGCCAGCGGCTGCCCCACTTCCAGCAGCGCCAGGGCAGCGCCGTTTAACCCACGTTGTTTCAGGGCGGTGGCAATTTGATCCAGCAGCGGGTCGCGATTGGGTGTTTGCGTCATGGCTAATGGCCGTGGTGCTTCCAAATAATAAAATGTGGGGCGCAGCATACGGTTTTTTTCGCGCCAGGTTTCCAGCCAAAATCAACTTGACGTAACATAATGTTACGGCTCGGAGTATAGCACGTTTGTTTGAGGGTGTAAAGCAAAGGCAAGGTGGCTAGGGCCTTGGTACTATGACGGCCGTTTACCACCAGAAGAGCGGGAAACGGCTGCCAAAAAATGCCCCGTTACCAGGCAAATTTAGCCAAAAACGAGGGTGGAATATCGCTTGAGGGCTGGCTGGCGGAACAGGCGCAGCAGCAGCAAGGGAACGAATAGGCCAGCGGCCGTTACGATGGGCTGGTAAAGAATCTGCTGGCCCAACATCCACGGGGCAAACTTGTAAATCAGGGTGGAAGTGACGTAAATCGCCGGGGTATTGACCAGGTAAATGCCCAACGAAACCACACCAATGTCGCTGAGCTGTTTTTCCAGGGGCAGCTTGACCTTATCGAAGCCGAGCAGCACAAAGCTGAAGGTAACGGCATACAGCGTGCGAAAGATGCCAATGAAGCTCGGCCCCAGCCACTGCGCGCCGTTGGCCTGGTCGACCCAGAGGTATTCCACAAAGCTGAAGATGGCAAACAAAATCAGCGCCCCCAGCAGGGCAAAGCGGTACCGCGTCAGCCAACTGCCAAAGAGCTTACGCTGAAAACCAATCACCATGCCCAGCGCAAAGAAGAACAGACGAGAGGGAAAAAACCAGATGGGCGTGAAATTCACCACCGCACGCACCAGGATTGTATCCACGCCCAGGGCGCGCAGGTAGCCCGCCCCATCCACACAAAGCTGGATGAGAAAGGCGACCAGTAGGAACAACTTCCACTGTTTTTTGGCCAGCGGCCCCAACCAGGGGGAGAGAAAATAGAATTGAATGATCAGGGGAATGTAGTAGTACGTTTTTAAGATATCGTCGAGACCGCGCGGCAGCGACCGCTGCATGGCAAAAAAGAGAACCGTCCAGATGAGAAACGGGGCAATAAACTTTTTGACGCGGCTGGAAATGATATTCCAGCTCATCCGGCCGCTGCTGTCGGCGGCGAAGGCGGCGTAAAACCCAGATACCAGCAAAAACGCAGGAATACCATAGCTGCCGATGAGCAGGCGCACGCCCAGAAGGTAGTAATAAGCGGGCGAACCCAGCATGTCGTAGTTGGGCACGGCGACGTCGCGATAAGCATTGGCCCAATTAAAGAGGGCGGCAAACCCGTAAGCTGCCGCATGGTGGAAGGCAACGGCCGTTGAGGCCAATCCGTTCAAAACCAGTAACCGGCGTATCATGTCTCAGTTTAGCGATGAGGATGATGGGTTTGAATTTTTATTGGCTCATCGCTCCGCGCTCATGATACACAGAAAACGGCCGTCTGTCACCCGGAGTCGGTAATCGGTGGTCGGTTATCAGGAAACGGTAAATGGTGCGCAGTGAACGGAATACCGATGACGGTTCACTGTTCACTGGTCACCGACATCTGCCATTGGTGTAGAAACGGCCGTACCGTATAATTCCTGTCCACTTTAGACCAACTGCAACAATTCTGGAGAGGCACATGCGCGTACAAGTCATTCTTAATCCGTGGGCAGACCGGGGGCGGGGGGCCGAACAGGCAGCATTGATTCAACAGGTAGCGCAGCCGTATGGCGGCGTCGATCTGGTGCAGACGGAGCGGCCCGGCCACGCCATCGAGCTGGCCCGGCAAGCCGCCGACGACGGCTACGACATGGTGGTCGCCGCCGGAGGTGATGGCACCATCAGCGATGTGGTCAACGGGCTGATGCGCGGCAGCAAAGCGATTACCAAACTGGGCATCATCCCCATTGGCTCCGGCAACGATCTGGCCTGGAGCTTGAAGATTTCGATGGATGTGGCTACGGCCGTACAGCAGCTGTTCACTGGCACGCCGAGAACCATCGACCTGGCGCGGATTGAAGATGATCACGGCCGTTTCCGCATTGTAGACAACAA
>CAUJGI010000014.1 GCA_963169155.1 Chloroflexota bacterium | reverse complement strand
ACGCGAAGGGGGTTGTGCCGCCGTTCCTCGTGGTGTTCCCAGTGCGCCTGATGACCGCCGTGCACTTGGTGGGTAAAGGTGGGCGGGGTCACCACTTTGGGCGGCATTGGCGGGAGTGGTGGCACCGGTTTGGCTTCGCTGGTGGCCAGCGCATCCAGCAGAACATTGGCTTCTTCGGCCGAAATTTTGCCTTCGGCCAGCATGGTTAAAATCATTTTGCGTTCGTCGTTCATTATGATCTCCTTGAGCTAGTGGCTGGTGGTTAGTGGCTGGTTGTTTGTACCAGCCACCAGCCGCTAACCGCTACGGCTATAGCAGCTGAATTGTTTCTTTTAACAGTTCGTGGTCGACACCTTCGATGGCCATCTGGGTGAAGGCATCGCCATTAAGTTCGTGGATAAAATCGGCCGTTTTTATCTTCTCTATAAAATGAACATCAACCCCTTCCACGCCCATCTGCACTACGTGGTCACCGGTGAGGCCGGGTAGGTTCAGACCAGCGACGGCGCGTAAAAAGGCGGGATCGACGCCTTCCACGGCCATCTGCACAATCTGATCGCCGTTAAGCGGCAGGTTTTCCAGTTCGCTCAGCACGCGGATAAATTGGGGATCGACGCCCTCAAGCCCCATGGTGACGATGTGGTCGCCGGTGAGCGCGGGATTGGCCAGCTGGGCAACGGCCGTCACAAATCCTGGATCCACGCCTTCAATAGCCATCGCCACGATGTGATCGCCCGTAAGCACGGTGTGCGGCAGCTGGCGCACGGCGCGGATGAATGCCGGATCCACGCCTTCGCGGTTGAGCTGGAGGATTTGCTCGGCGGTGAGTTTTGGGCTGGTTTTGGGCAGCTTTGTCGGCGGGGCTGGGACCGTCGGCAGGGTTAGCGGGGAATTGGGGTGGGGTTTGGCGGCAACGGCCGTTGCCGCCACCGCATCCAACAACAAATCCGCCTCATCCACGGTAATTTTGCCTTTTTGCAACATTTCTAAAATTTGGGCTCGTTCTTCCTTCATCACATCACTTTCTCCTTATTTTGGGCAACAGGCAGCCGACAACACAGCCAGGATGCTGGCGTCCAGACGGCCGTTTCTAAACCGGTAAATCAATTTTCAGTTCAAACGTTGGCTGCGTATTAGGCGGCTGGCTTCAGCTGCTTCAACAACTGCGCCGCTTCATGGACATTGATTTCGCCGCGATCTACCCGGGCCAGGATTTCCTGGCGGCTTTGCCGCAGCGTTTCCTGGTCGGTGGCTGGCTCGACATCTTTGTTTTCAAAGCCGAGCGCCTCCACAATTTCGTTCAGGCGGTTGCGAATGGTCCAGTAAGACAGGCCAATTTCCCGCTCCATCTCTTTGACGTTGCCCTTGTTTTTGACAAACAGTTCCAAAAAGTGGAGATTCTCCGGGGTTAGTTTGGAAAAAATATTGGGGGTAAACTCCCCCACCACCATCGTGCCACAGCTCCGGCAGGTTTGCTGGGTGACTACCAACTCGCCCGCACAGGCGGGGCATTTCTCTAGCAGTTTGCGCATAAAATTAGTTTATCCTGGTCGTTCAGCAGCTCTTACTTTTATCTCAGCGAAAATTTGTTTACACTATCAAATACAACAGTCGCTTCAAAAAATTAAACGATGTGGGCAATATACACAAAAATTTTGGCGATGTCAACAATATTTTTGATTTTTCATCAAATATTTGCGGTATTCAGTCCCAATCGTGTATTGATTTTGCGTGTTTCGCCAAATTTGTCGATTGCGGGGTGATATTCCGAGGTTTTCGAGTCAGTGGCAATTAAGGGGCAATTAATTTGTGTGGGTGGACAGCGTTTGCTGGTTTGTATAAACTAATTTGTTCCGTTAGACGATTGTCTAATGAGCCAATTAAGCATTGGCTCCTGTTGAATACAGGCATGGGGAAACGGCCGTTTCCCCCGTACTTCTTGGAGGACAGTTTTTATGAAGGTAGATGCAGTCTATCGACGATTGCTGGGGTATCTCAGGCCCTATTCGAAGCAGCTACTCATCGCTTATTTATCTATGCTTTTTGCCACCCTGCTCAACCTGTTTGTGCCGCAGATCATCAAAGACGCCATTGATAACGGGCTGACTACTGGCGAATCACGCGCCCTGTTTGTCGCCGGTGGCATCATTTTGGGCATTGCGCTGGTACGTGGCGTCGCCGGGTTTGGCCAGTTTTTCTACGGCGAATGGCTCACCCATCGCGTTTCCTACGACTTGCGCAACCACTTTTACAACAGCGTGCAATCGCTGCCCTTCAGCTTTCACGATCGTACTCTCACCGGTGATTTGATGAGCCGGGCTACCAGCGACATTTCTGAAACGGAGCAGTTTGTGGGTGCCGGGCTGATGGGGCTGATTTCTACCATCTTGCTGCTGCTGGGTGTGATTGTGGCCATGCTGCTGGAATCGGTGCAGCTTTCTCTGTTGGGCCTCATTCCTGTGCCACTGCTCATTTTTGCCACCATCCGCTTTGGCAATACGGTGCGTCCCATGTTTAACCTTATTCAGGAGCAGATGGGCGTGCTTTCTTCGACAATGCAGGAGAGCATGACAGGAATCAATGTGGTGAAAGCATTTGCGCGCGAGGCGCACGAACTGGCCAAGTTTGATGAGCAAAATGACGAATGGTTCGATCGCCGCTTTGAGCTGATTAAAACCTGGGCCAACAACTGGCCGCTGTTCACCTTTTTGGTGGCCGCTTCGATCTTCTTGCTGCTCTGGTTTGGCGGACCGAGCGCTCTGGCCGGTGACATCACCGTGGGGTCGCTGTTTGCCCTGATTTCTTACGTGCTGATGCTGGGTGCGCCAGTGCAGCGGCTGGGCTTTTTGGTAAACCTGGCGGCCACGGCCGGGGCCAGCGCCCAACGCGTCTTCAACATCATCGACACGCCCAGTGAAATTGAGGAACGGGAAGATGCCCTCGCGCTGGACCGGCTGGACGGGGCCGTCACGTTTGAGGCTGTCCATTTTGCTTACCGTGAAGACCGGCCAATTCTGGCCGAGATTTCTTTCCACGCCGCACCGGGCCAGACGGTGGCCCTGATTGGCCCCACTGGCTCCGGCAAATCGACGGTGACCAACCTGATTCCCCGCTTTTACGATACCACCTCAGGCCGTGTGCTGGTTGATGGTGTGGACGTGCGGGAGGCGCAGGTGCAGTCGCTGCGGCGGCAAATTGGCATTGTGCTGCAAGACCCGTTTTTGTTTAGCCAGACGGTGGCCGAGAACATCGCCTACGGCCGTCCCACTGCCCACATGGATGAAATTATCGCCGCCGCCAAAGCCGCCCGCGCCCACGGCTTCATCACCGAAATGCCCGATGGGTACAACACCCGCGTCGGTGAGCGTGGCGTAACGCTCAGCGGCGGGCAGAAGCAGCGCATCGCCATCGCCCGCGCTCTGCTCACCGATCCGCGCATCCTTATTCTGGACGATTCAACAAGCAGCGTGGATACCGAGACGGAGCATCTCATCCAGGAGGCGCTGGCGGTGCTCATGGAAGGGCGCACCACGTTTGTCATTGCCCAACGGCTGCTGACGCTGAAAAATGCCGACCAGATTTTGGTGCTGGACAACGGCCGTATCGTCCAGCGCGGCACCCACCATGAACTCCTGGCCGAAGGTGGCCGGTACCGCGAAATTTACGATTTGCAGTTAAAAGACCAGGAAGCGTTTGTCGCCCTGGAAGCGGAAATGGAGGGAAAGGCCCAATGACCAACCAACAAAAACCGCCCAAAAACGGGAGCCGGAACGGCCGTTCCCCCGAAAAAGAGTTTGATCCCAGCCTGGGCATCGAAGAGCAGGAGCGGCGCAACCGTGAAGAGCGCATCCGGGCGCTGCTCAAAGAAGATGATGACGATATGCTGGGCAAGGCGTACGACGGCCGTTTGGTGCGCCGATTGTTGGGCTATATGCGGCCGTATATGGTCAAACTTGTTCAGGCCATTGTGCTGATGATTATCAGCTCCTTGCTGGCCGTCACCCAGCCTTCCATTGTGGGCCGCGCCATCGACGACGGCATCCGCAGCGGCGAATTTGACACTTTGCGCCTGTGGACGGTGCTTTTTGCCATCGCGGCCATTGGTGAATGGATCACCAACCGGTTGCGTATTGCCGTTATGGCCTACGTAGGCACCAAGGTGGTGGCCGACTACCGCAGCGACCTGTTCCGCCACCTGCACACCCTGTCCCTCAGCTTCCACAACAACTACAGCGTCGGCCGCCTTATGAGCCGCCTCATCAGCGATGTAGGCGTGCTGCAAGACTTCATTACCTGGTCCATCACCGGGTTGTTCCGCTCGTTCTTCACGCTGACCGGCATCATCATCGCCATGCTCATTTTGAACTGGCGGCTGGCCCTGGTGACCTTTGCCGTGCTGCCGTTGATGTTTGCCCTGACCAATTACTGGCGGGTGCGGGTGCGCGGCGCTTACCGGGCCACCCGGCAGCGGCTGTCGCTCATCAATGGCTACCTAAACGAATCCATTTCCGGCATTCGTGTCACCAAAAGTTTTATCCGCGAAGAGAAAAACAGCCAGCACTTTGACGATCTCAACTACTCCTTCTTCGACGCCAACGTCGATGCCAGCCGCCTGGCGGCCATCTTCTTCCCTGGGGTCGATTTTATGGGGTCGCTGGCCACCGCGCTGGTGGTGGGTGTGGGCGGCTGGCTGGTGCTGGGCGACGCCCTCACCACCGGGACGCTCGTCGCCTTTGTGCTGTACATCGACCGCTTCTTTGAACCGATTCGCGAGCTGGCGCAGCGGTACAACACCTTCCAGGCCACGATGGCCGCCAGCGAGCGGGTGTTTGGCCTGCTAGACACCAAATCCGATTTACTGGATGCGCCGGACGCTTATGAACTGCCGCCGGTGCAGGGGCATGTAGCGTTTCAGGATGTGAAATTTAGCTATCAGGATGGTGTACCGGTGCTGCAAGGCGTTACGCTGAGCGCCAAACCGGGCCAGCGCATTGCACTAGTGGGCGAGACGGGCGCGGGCAAAAGCACCATCATCCGGCTCATCTCCCGCTTTTTCGACATCACCGGCGGGTCGCTAAAAATTGACGGGCATGAGGTGTGCCAGGTGACACAGGCGAGCTTGCGTTCGCAGCTGGGCATTGTGCTGCAAGACACGTTTCTGTTTACGGGCACCATTCAAGAAAACATTCGCTACGGCCGTCTCGATGCCACCGACGCCGAAGTGATGGCCGCAGCAACGGCCGTTGGCGCCGACCCCTTCATCCGCAAGCTGCCAGAAGGGTACCAGACCGAAGTGGGCGAAAATGGCGTCAATCTGAGTGTGGGGCAGCGGCAGATCCTTTCCTTTGCTCGCGCCCTGCTGGCCGATCCGCGCATTCTCATCCTCGATGAAGCCACCAGCAGCGTGGATACCACCACAGAAAAGGTGATCCAGCGGGCGTTGGACACGCTCATGGAAGGGCGCACCAGTTTTGTTATTGCCCACCGGCTGAGCACGATTGTCGGAGCAGACCAGATTGTGGTTTTGGATCACGGCCGTATCGTCGAGCAAGGCACGCATGAAGAGCTGCTGGCACAAAAAGGGCGCTACTACAACCTGTATACCATGCAGTGGGCAGCCCAGGAAACGGGAGACCTCTTCAGCCGAAATTAAAAGACCTCTCCAAAAAGAAAAAGCGCACCAATTTTGGGTGCGCTTTTTTTATTCATTTATCTTGTTCTAGCAGGCCAGTTCTTCTCAGCTGCCGGGAATTTGCAGCGTCTGACCTACATAAATGACGTAGGGAGACGTCAGGTTGTTGGCTTCGGCAATGGTTGGCCAGGCAACGCCATACTGCAAGGAAATCAGGAACAGTGTTTCACCAGGTTTTACCACGTGGGAAAATGCCGGTGCCGGGCCGGGGGTGTTCACCGGAATTTTGAGCTCACTGCCCACGGTGATCATGTTTGGATTGACCAGCCCGTTGGCTTCCGCGATCTGCACCCAGCTAATGCCAAAACGCTGACCAATGCGGTACAAATTGTCGCCCGACTGCACGATATAGGTTGTTTCCGTCTGCGGCGACGGCGTTGGCGCAGGCGTGGGGCTTGAAGCACCCGGCAGCGTGAGCACCTGGCCTACGGTCAACACATTGGCATTGGCCAGGTTGTTGGCGTTGGCAATGGCCACCCAGGAGATGCCATATTTAAGGCCAATGCGGTACAGGTTTTCCCCGGCAGCAACGGTATGGGTTGCCGGAATTGCGGTGGTCGTGCTTTCGGTGCTGGTTTCGGTGGCGGTGTCGCCAGCGGCCGTTTCGCTGCCAGTGTCGGTTGTGGTATCACCCACGCCGCCACCCGCTTCGGCGCTGTCGTCTTGCTTGTCACCGCCGGTATCGGCGGCCGTATCGCCACTCGTGTCTGTGGTTGTGTCGCCCGTGCCGGCGTCCGTGGTTTCACCAGCCGTATCGCCAGATGTGTCACCGGTGGGCTCTTCGGCCGTTTCGCCCGTGGTGTCACCTTCGGTAACGCCGCCATCGGTCGTGCCGCCGTCCGTTGTGCCTGTGTCACCACCCGTCTCCACACCACCGCCCACATCGGGATCATCAACCTGGTCATTTTGGTTGGTTGTGTCCTCATCGGTACCGCCAAGC
>CAUJGI010000013.1 GCA_963169155.1 Chloroflexota bacterium | reverse complement strand
ATTGGCCTGAGGATGGTGCCAATCACCACCGCCACAAACAAGATGAAAATGACCTGGTAAAAGCGATAGAGCAGCCAGAAGCTCAGGCCAACGGCCGTGAGGACGAGCGTAGCCCAGACAACCCGCCAGAATGTCCAGTTAGCCAGGGGTGCAGGTGAAGAAGGTGTCATCATCTCGTTAAAGGAAGCGAACGATTTTAGGCGAATTCCGAGAAATAATCGGGGGAAATCCGATCTGTTTCGGAATTCGCTTGAGGCATTATCGGATTGCAGAGTTGTTTTTTATTCCGACAATGCCTAAACGGGTAATCAGGCTTTGTGAACGGCCGTTTTCCCGGCCTCGATCACCGGTTCCCAACGCTCTTTCTGGTCATCAATCACACCCTGGGCGCGCTCCTGCAGATCTTCAACCTGCTCGTGGATAGTCGTCGAGACCTGGCTGACTTTGTCCTGAACCTGCTCAACCTTGTGTCTTACCGATTTGGCCGTTTGCTTGCGCACTTTCTGGCCTCGCCGCAGAAGCTGTTTGCGGGTCTTTTTACCTGATTGTGGGGCCATCAGCAGCATCGCCCCCGCGCCGACAACGCTGCCCAGCAGCACTCCGCCTAAAAGCAAAAAACCGGCTAAAAAACCGCTTATTTGATTGAATTCTTGTTTATCTTCGTGCTTTTTATTGTTCATTAATCGTCTCCCATTCCTACTCATTGTACTATTCACGTGTCGTCGTTTTTGTAACCGTGTCTGGTTCACTGATTGTCGTTTGGGTGACGCCCACCAATTCACCGCGTGGACGATAGAAACTGACCCAGACAATTCGTTCGAGTCCCCACGCCAGCAGGGCATACACCAACATGGCGATGATGGAAGAAAATTCCAACACCATCCCGCCAGACGCTGGCGTACCTACCAACCCGGCAAAGGGGAAAAGGAAAACATCGCTGACGTTGTAAATGAAGGCAGCAAAGGGGCTCGCAGGATTGGCGGCAATGAGCTTCAGCACAACACGCAGCCCAATCAGGACTTCGATAATGCCAAATCCGAGCCATATCCACTGGGTAGCTTTAAACGAAAAAAGCCGTTGCTCCTGGCCTGATTCTCGCTGCGTGGTTTTCACTTCCGATATTCGTTTTTGGGACATCTGTTGCACCTCTTTGCATTCACCCTCCCGAAGGGTTAAACCTCCGGGAGGGTGGTAAGTGGAGTTAACCAGCAATCTGCTGGGCCTTCATAACAATACGGTTAACGTCGGCGCAACCCACCCCCGCGCAGCAGGCTGACAAGTGCCAACAGAATGATGGCACCCATCAATGAGACCATCAAGCCAGGCAAACTAAAGTTATTTTGGTTAATGGTGGCAATACCGAGCAGCGGTGTTAACACCAGACCCGCCACAAATGCTCCCACAATACCAACGATTACATTGAGCAGCATACCTTGCTGCCCGTTTGTTTTCATCACAACGCTGGCTGCCCAGCCAACGAGACCACCCACGATAAGCCAAATGATAAAATTCATCTTTTTCTCTCCTTCAAGTGTGGGTAGGAACACGTTGTTCGTGTTCCTACCCCATCGTACACCGCTTCCCAATTAGAGAAACAGCAGCTGCCCTACCAGAGGTTTCAGCCCGTCACTTTGGTTGCAGGACAAGGCAGGCACCCAGGTTTTACTCAATCTTTGCGCCTTCTAGCCGCCGGTTAAATTCTTCTTCGGCGTGCTCTTTGGTGTAACCATACTTTTGTTGAAGCACACCAATCAGTTGGTCAGCTTTGCCGCCGACCCGTTCCAAATCGTCGTCGGTGAGTTTGCCCCACCATTCTTTGATCTGGCCTCTCATCTCTTTCCATTTACCTTCAAATACATCGTGGTTCATAGGTTTGACCCTCCGTGGTCTTTTTTGGTTGAGAACTTTTATGGGGGTAAGAATTTGTAGATTACCTTATCTACAAATCATACAGTGGATGCTTTTTAACCACATCGGCGGGTCAGCGGAGAATTAGCTCCGCCAGTTGGGGGAGAAATGAGGGAAGAGGGGGTTAATTTGCGGGTTTGGGGAGGGAAACGGCCGTTCAGGCCACCAAATGATGGCGTACGGCCAGGGCAGCGGCTTCCGTGCGGCTGGTAACGTCCAGCTTCGCCAGGATATTGCTAACATGCGATTTGATGGTCGAAGGACTCACCACCAGCTTTTCAGCGATCTCGGTATTATTCAGCCCCTCGACCAGCAGCTTAAGCACCTCATGCTCACGTTCCGTTAAGTCAGCACCTGGTTCGGTTGGCCGTGTCGCTGCCTGGACGAGCCCTTGGGTCACTTCTGAAGCCAGCGTGGTCTGCCCGGCGTGGGCGGAGCGAATCGCGCGGGCCAGCTCATCAGCAGATATATCCTTTAGCAAATAGCCGATGGCGCCCGCCTGCAGCGCACTCTGGACCAGCCCCGCCTCCTTAAAACTGGTCAGGGCTATCACCTGCACCGTAGGGAATTGCTGGCGAATCAGACGCGTGGCGGTCACGCCATCCATATCCGGCATGACCATATCCATGAGTATTACATCTGGCAAAAGGCGCGCGCACAGTGCAATGGCTTCCTCACCACTGTCCGCTTCCCCCACCAGTTCCAGATTGTCCGAAACCTGTAAAAAGATCGCCAGACCGCGGCGAACCATCATGTGATCATCCACAAGCATCACGCGAATAGGTTGAGAAGGGGTCATGCTGCCTCCTATGGCGGGGCGTTTAGCCAACGAATCTTGATTTTAGTGCCGTGACCAACCTGGCTGGCGACCGACAGCAGCGCGCCAATCGCCTCGGCGCGTTCCTGCATAATGTTCAGACCATAGTGGCCAGGCGGCACCTCGACCGGATTGAAACCTCGGCCATCGTCGTAGATAGTTAACTCCGCCGAGCTCGCCTCGTAGCGCAGCTGCATCATTACCTGGCTGGCCCGGGCATGTTTAGCGATGTTGTTTAACCCTTCCTGGCAGAGCCGGTAGAGTGCTACCTGCACTTCGGTGGGTAAGGTGCCTTGGCCGGTTATGGTTAACGCGATGGGCATATTGGTTCGCCCGGTGAACGCATCACTCAACTGGCGCAGCAGGTCACCCAAATCACTATCGGTTATCACCAGGGGCTGGAGTTCAACGAGTAGTCCGCGCATCTCAGCGATGGCTCCGCGCGTTAATCGTCGCAGTTCTTCGAGAGACTGTCTGCCCTCATCTGGATTACGCTCCCAGACGCGCGGCAGCACTTCCGCAATCAGACTGGCCGAAAAGAGGGATTGATTGACCGCATCGTGCAGATTTTGGGCCAGGCGCTGGCGCTCTTGCAGGACGGCTTGTTCCCGCTCCTGGTCCGCCGCTTGCAGCTGGCGCTCCTGGTTGTGAGCTGCAACGGCCGTCAGCGCCGTCTGTATATCTTTCAGCAGCCGTTGTTCTGGAGATCCATCAGGCCATTGCTCTGGCTGGATGATAGGCGGTGTCTCTGGCGCCAGGGCCATCTGTTGGAACAGGCGAGATAAGCAGGCGTAATAATCATCCGACATTGACATAAGGTTAGCCTCGCGAACGCTCAGGGTGAGGGTCCTCTAGACAAAAACGGCCGTTTGGGGACCAGGCGGGTTCCATGACGGCCGTTTCTGTGCGCTTTTGTGGCAGGCGGTGGATGTTACTGGGAACGGCCGTAACCGCCACGATGATTTGTCTTAATCCAAGGGTAGCGTAGTTTCCAGAATAGTCCACCGAAACACCTTTTTCGAGGAAATCACTAACTTGAGTTTAGTACTGCGGAGCACCACACATGACTTTACCAATTGATGATCAGGCAGCACCTGACTATTGTGTAGACGTACCGTGAGTTTTTTGCATTGTTCAGAATTATGTTAGTATAGTTTCTGGAAATTTATTTAGTACGGTGGTGAGCCAAAAAACGCTAAATAAGTCACCTTTTATGACAGAGTTTAAAACGATTATCACCCGGCAATGTGAGGAGCTACCGGAACCAGCATGGGACAAAATGTGTGGCTCGCATCAGCCGTTTGCGCACAAACGCTGGTTACGGCTGCTCGAAGCAATTGCCAAAGCCTATCAACCTTATTACTTGCAGGTTTGGCACGAGTCTGAACTGGTTGCGGGCGCTATCTGCTATCCCCAGCGCCATTTTCATCTTTCGGCACACCTTTCATCGCCCCTCTTAGCCTGGGGCGTTCAGCAAGGGCTGCACCTGGTTGGACCCCTGTCTTGTCACTTACCCCTCTTTGCCTATCCAGGCATTATCTTGGCCGAAGGGATAGTGACCGAAGCCGTTCTGCCTCTTTTGGTTGATGAGTTGAAAAAGGTGCAGCGCGATGAACGATCCCAACTCCTATCTATCAACCCGTTGTCCACAGAGCCCGAACTTTTGCTGAGCCAATGGCCAGGCTTTTCATCCACCCATATTGTGGCAGATGCCGTTCTCGATATTGTTTGGGATAGTTATGAGGCGTATCAAATGTCACTGCCCGGTAAAAAAAGGGCGGAGATTCGTCGTGTACGCAACCGGGCGGCAGACGCCAATGTTCAGGTTGAAGAGTGTTCTCTAGCGGAGACCGATGACGCACGAGTCGAGGCGTTGATTCAAGAGGTTATGATCCATCACGGCACGCCTTATAGCTTTAATGCCCAGCTCGTAAAACGAACGGCCGCTCTACTGGACCCCTGTGATTACGCGCACCTGATTGCCCGGCACAACGGCGATATAATCGGCACCTTAACCCTTTTTCTCAGCGAGGGTATTATGTTGGTGCGCTGGGCGGGCTTGGCCTATGAGCGAACCCGGGACAACTACACCTACCACTTGCTGATGAGTGAAACAGTGCGCATTGCCATTGAACGACAGGCGCGGCAGTTAAAGCTGGGTGGGACCGCCTTTACACTCAAAAAACAGCTTGGTGCCCGGCTGGAAAACCGGGTTGCGCTGCTAAAACTGCGCAACCCGCTGCTAAACCAGGCGTTAAAAGTGGCTCTTGCCTTGCAGCCAGGGAGTCGTTGATTGTCACGGGTGCCATTTGCCGCTAACAGGCCCGGTGACAAAATAGTGAAACTGAAGTAAACCCAAAAGGATTACCACCATACCGCTCACCCAATCCAGGCGGTCAACTTTGATAAAGGGCGACAGGCTGACTCTACCAAGATTCCTCGCTATTACCTGTCGACCACCATAAACACACTGCCGCCCACCATCATAAAGTAAGCCAGGGAGCCCGATTCCAGTCGGCTAACCCATACAAAGGAGTATAAGTTTCAGGATGAGATTATCCGCTATTCTGCCTTGCTTTAATGAAGAAGAAAATGTTCAAAATGCTTACGAGCGGATTACGGCCGCTTTGCAAGTTTATGAGGACTATGAAATCATCATTACCGATGACGGCAGCACCGACGGGACTCTAAAAACCGTTAAGGCGCTCGCGGCGCGAGATCCTCATGTCAAATACATCTCTTTTTCGCGCAATTTTGGTAACTGTGCCGCTTTTCGCATAGGGTATCTTTATGCCGCTTTTGACTGGTCGATTCAGTTCGATGCTGACTTGCAATCGCCACCAGAAGAAGCGCATAAGCTGATTAGCAAAGCTCGCGAGGGCTGGGATGTGGTTTTTGGCATTCGTAAACGCCGTCAGGATCCACTGTACCGGGTTCTGGGCACGCGATTTCAGCAGTTTTTGGGGAAATCCGTTTTTGGCATCGACATTCCATTAGGTGCCTCCGTCTACCGCATCTTGCGCACCAGCGTAGCCCGTGATGTCATCAACCATCCCACGCGCGCCCAATATTTTATTGCCACCGTTCCCTATGTAACCCACAACTATACGTTCGTGGAAACCGAACACCACCAGCGGCAAGCGGGTCGCTCTAAATGGCGCTGGCGGCACATTCGCGATCACACCCTGGATTTATACTGGGGCTTTTCGCTGCGGCCGCTATCATTGAGCTGGCTATTGGCGGCCGTAGCCTTGTTAGGTGGGGTGACTGCCCTCTTCTTCAACCAGCTTTCGGCACAGGCGGTTCTGGTGTGGGGCAGCCTGCTGGCTGCCCTGCAATTGGTTGGACTAGCCATCTTGGGCGAGTATATGAAACGGCCGTTTACCAGCAAACCCTACTACAAACAGATCTACGTCCGCGAATCCAACATTCCCCAGTGTCAGATCGATTTTCACACAAGAGATTTACTGGATGATCAATAAAACTATTCTGATTCTCGGTGCCGGGCCGGATCAGCTGCCAATGTACAAGGCCGCCCGTCGTCGCGGCTTGACGGTTGTAGGGGCAGACGGCCGTGGTGATGCAGTGGCCAGACCTTGGGCCGACCATTTTTTGCACATACAATCAACCGCAGGCGAAGAAATTGTCCATCTGTTGGGTGATATCGTGCCCGACGGCGTTGTCTCGCCAGGTAATGACTCTTTTCACCGCGCCATTCATTACCTGACAAACCATTACCATCTGCCCGCTCTCTTAACGACAGCAGCTGTCGAGGCATCCTGCAACAAGGCCTATTTCTGTGAACAGGTGGCCACCAGAGGCATCTGTGTGCCTCGCGGCAAGAGCAGCCAGGATGCGGCCGAGCTTGAGGCCTATGCCCAAACCAAAGGATTTCCCCTCATCGTCAAACCCATTGACGCGTCCGGGAATAAAGGCGTGACCTGTGTGCTGCAAGACGCGGACTTTGCCCCTGCGCTGGTTCGTGCTTTGGTCCATTCTCCAGGAAAACAGGTTCTGGTTGAGGAATATATTGAGGGGCAGCATGGTGGTATCGAGGTTTTTCGCCTGGAGGGTGAAACAAAGCTCATGGCTGTAAGCCAGCGCCACCACAGCGGCCCACCTGATTTTTTGACGCTCAAACATGTGGTGGGACTGCCATTACCGGAGGAACTGAGGCAAAAAATGACCTTTGCCGTTAATACCATTTGTGACACCTTTGGTATACAAACCGGCCCGTTGAATCTGGATTTTGTGATTCGCGATGGCGCTATCTACTTTTTGGAGATGGGCGCCAGGCTGTCCGGCAATGGCTTTCCGTTTTTAGTCAAACAATGTTACGGTTGGGATACCTATGACATGGCCCTGCAAGTTGCTCTAGGGGAGGGGCGCGAGTTGGCTCTTATCAAACCGGCTGAGGCAAATATCGGCGGTATTTTAATTGTTAAATCGGCCGTTACCGGTGTGTTACAGGCTTTTGAGCACCTGGAAACCATACGCCAACACCCCGCCTATGTCGAAGAGCACTTGTTTGTGCAGCCCGGCATGCCAGTTACCGCCTTTAGTCAGGCCAATCACCGCCTGGGATACTTTATGGTAGCCAGCCCGTACCTTTCGGAAATTGAGGATATTCTCCACATTTTTGAGCAGCAGTTTTCTGTTGTCGTGGCTTAATCAACACAAAAGGATGATATTCATGGAAATTAGCTTACAGATGAAATACAGCATTGGTTTTGGCATCGCTGCCCTGGCATTTGGTCTCTTTGCCATTTTTGCCCTGCCGCCCGACCGGGAAGTCAAGAGTCTGGCCATCTTTCTCTTTAAACTGCTGCCTTTTGCCCTGGCCGCCATTGCCATTGCCTTGTTTGACCCGGCCGTGCTGGGTCGTCTTAACGGCATCAAAATCTTGCTGATTTATGCCTGCTTTGGGCTGTTTTTTTTCTTCTACATTCCCAAACTCTTTTTTGATGTCGCTTTCCGGGAAGCCAGCAACACCTACTACCTGACGCTGATCATTACCCCGCTCATGATTTTATGTTTTACCCTGGTGTTTCGTATGGGAGGAGGCAGCACTGGCAACACGCTGCGCGTGGCTTTTGGCTCTCTCACTCTCATGCTGTCTGGTCTGGAAGATTTAATGTTCCTGACGCTAAACCCGCACGCCCCCGGCAGTCGCTATAATCCCATCCCTGAGGTGTGGGACTGGGCCTCTCACATGAAGGTTCGTCTGGGCCATTTTCCCACCAAGCAAGAGGCATTTATTTTTATCGCCGTCCATATTCTAATTGCCCTCTTTATTGCCTTTTACCATTTCCGCTGGCTAGACGGGTTGAAGGAGCCTTTGGGCCTTCGTTAAGTAACCGTCAAAATTTACTCACTTAGATTGGGCCAATCTTCAAGATTGGCCCAATCTGAAAAACGGGACGTTGTTTCTAGATGCTTACTAAAGGTGGAACATGTCTACCTATCGCCTCCGGTTGATCCAGCACATTGATGAAATTGATTCTCTACAGTGGAATGCGGTGACAGGGGATACGCTGCAAAGAGGCTATCGGTGGCAAAGGTATAAACAATACACCCAGGTTGCCGGCTGGCCGCCAACCTGGACCGCCTTTGTTACCGTCTGGTCAGGCAGCCATTTGGTCGGTGTGGCGACGGCGTACCGGTACCCGTTGCCTGGGCCATTCAGAGCCCCCTGGCTGCGCCGCCTGGCCCAAATTGCCCTGGCCCCTACCAACCCCATCAATTTTTTAGTGCCGCCGACAGTGGCTCCGGGTGCGGAAGAAGCGGCCGTTTTCCCCTTGCTCATAAAGGGAATCCGGCAGCTCATGGTACGTCGGCTGGCTCCGGGGGTGCGTATGGTGTTTCTGGAACAACCACACCACGAGACGCTTCTGTACCATCTGGAGCAAAACAGCTTTCTGATCACCCAGGGCATCTGGGAGAACGATTTGGCCCTAAACTGGCAAACCTTTGAAGAGTACACGCTGTCACTGAAGAGCAGCCACCGCAACAGCGTGCGCAAACAGCAGAAAAAAGCTGCCCAGGCCGATATTCATATCACCACTGAACTGCCACCGGATCCGACCGAAGTCTATGCCCTTTTCGACAAAGTTGCCCAAAAAAACCGGAGCGCCTTACTGTATACCCCACAGTTTTTGGAGCAGGCTCAGACTATTTTGGGTCGAGAGCACTTTACGCTGCTGCGTGCTGTTTATGCTGGGAAAACGGTGGCCTGCCTGATGATGTTTCATGACCAATCGACCGCCCAGCTGGCGGCCATTGGCCTGGATTACAACCTCTCGCAAAAATACAACCTGTACCGGGTGCTGATCTATGCCGCCATTGAACGGTGTATAGACCTGGGCCTTCAGCGAATTAAGGGGGGGATGTCTCGCTACGATATTAAGGGTCGTCTTGGATTTGTTTCTCGGCCTACAAAAACGGCCGCTTACGCCTGGCTGCCTCTCCTCAAAAAAGGGTATAGCTTTACCCCTGCCAGCCTGCGAGACTCAGACGAATGAGAGCCCCCTTGCCTAACATATTGCAGCGCATTAACTGGATGCTGGGAGCCAGCCTGGTATTCCGGGTGCTGTCAGCCGCCACCACGCTGTCGATGACCTATTTTTTAGCCCCAGCGGATTACGCCGAGTACAGTTTTGCGATGTCTCTCTCCTTATTGGTAGCCTTGATTGCCGCCGCGGGTCTGCCAGATTACATTGTGAGCCGAACGAGGGACGGCCGTTTAAGCACCGCCAGGCTTATGGTTCAGAGCTGGATACTGAATTTTACCCTGGGCGGCCTCTGCCTGGCGGTCATTTATGCAGTGGTTTTTAGACAAGCCCTTTCTGCCGATGGTCAGTGGGGTATCCTGCTTATCAATACCGCCACATTGTTTGCCAGCGGCAACGTCATCAGCCAGGCCGCTTTACGCTCCATTCACCGGGTAGCGACGCAGGCCAAACTGATGCTGTTGAGCATCACGCTTTCGACCTTTTTTCTGGTGTGGACCGCCTGGCACAGTGGCAACGTGCGGCTGATTGGTCTGGCAACTTTGGCCGTTTTTTTTGCCATGTTTATTGTGCATCTGTTGGTTCTAAAACGGCACCGGCTCATAGCCTCCGCCACCTTCTCCTTTTTTTCCCTGTGGCGTCTGCTGCGCCATGTGCTTCCCTACGGTGCAGTTCTTATTTTGGAGGTAGCTCTCCCGGTAACGGCGAGCTATCTTGTCCTGACGCGGTTTGACAATGAACTGGCCGGCTCATTCAACCTGATGATTACCCTGCTGTTGAGCGCGATGATGATTGCTACCGCCCTCGACCAAACCTTTTACCCCGTTTTGGTGAGTGCCCGACGTGAAGCGGCGCCCCGCATTCTGGCGGCGTATCTGCTTTTTTCACTTTTTGCTGTTCTGCCCGCCTTTCTCATTTTTTTCTTTCACGCCCAGGCCGTGGCCACCATTTCTATTTTTCAAAAATATGACCAGCTCGCCACCTATCTTGCCTTACTGGCTTATCTGGTCCCGCTGCACTTTATTGCCAAGGTACACACGGTTTACTACCGTCTACAAGATAACCAAAAGCTGTCCATCACTGTGTATGCTTTAGCCCTTGGCTGGATTGTGATCCGTGGTCTTCAACCTGATGTTAGACCGGTAGACATCGGCTGGTTCATGATTGAAGCGCAAGCTATCATCATCCTCATACTCACCATACGCGTATTGCCTTTCCTGGCTAATCTTGGCCTTTACTGGAAGGTAGGCAAACTGTTTTTTTCAGCGCTCATCGCCCTTTTGGTTACAGTCTATTTTGCCAACAATTTGCTGGCGCTAACAATATCCCTCGTCGGGTATCTGCTGGTGGCCTGGCAGCTGCGATTGCATCAGGATTTGCTAGCGTTAGTTGGCAAGGACGACTTAATAATGCCTGAATGACCAGGCCGTTCCCCCTTCCCAACCATTGACGAGGTAGACCGTACAGACTTTGCTAACGATGCGTTAGAGAACACGCATCTGCAAGGTTTGCTCGTTTACCGGAAACCAAAGTTAAAAACGGGCAAACTCTCAATGATGGCCGATGAATGCGGGCAGGGGTAGACGAACGATTGAAGGACAGAGATGTTCCGGTTGAAGGAAAAAAGGATAAACGTGCCCCGCTCCAAATGAAATGGAGGAGATCCTATCCAGCTCATTTCGAACCTGAGAAAAATCTTTTACAGAGTCAACCAAATTATATGACAAATGTCATTAAGCATCTTATTGCATTATGATACTATTGCAGACTATTGTAACGTGTTGCATAAAGATGCTTTTTTGACATGAGCGAATTTCTAACGACCAAGCAGATCCAGGAACTTCTCCAGGTTGACCGTACAACAGTTTACCGCATGTTGAGCGACGGCCGTTTAAGCGGCGTCAAAATCGGTAACCGCTGGCGCTTTTATAAGACCAAAATTGACGATCTGTTTGCCGAGACATCCCCCACTCTGGCGCCAACGCCGGTCAATTCTTTCGATGTGCTGCCTCTCACCTGCCTGCAGGGGATACAGTCTCTGGCGGCTGAAGCAATTGGTCTTGGTGCAATCATCACGGACACAAAGGGAAACCCCCTCACAAAAATGAGCCATCCCTGCCGTTTTTGCCAACTGATCTATGAAAGTGAAACAGGCCGGCTGGCCTGTCTGGCCAGTTATGCGCAGCTTGCCCATCGTACTCGCTTTGGCTTGCCGCAAATCACCTGCCACGCGGGCTTGCAATGCCTCGGTGGAGCAATCAGGATAAACGGGGTGGAGACGGCCGTTTTCATCGCCGGGCAATATAAATCCCCTTCCCAGCTAAATCAGCAGCCCATCCAAGAGCTAGCCGACGCTTACGATTTAGACGCTCACGACCTGGCCGCCGCCGCCGCCGAGGTTCCCACATTTGACCACGCCCAGGAGCAAAAGGTTATGGCCTGGCTGCCAAAACTCACCGCCACATTATCAGAGATCGGACAAGAGCGTGCCGAATTGTTAGATCGCTTGCAGCGCATAGCTGCCATGAGTGCCGTTTGTTAAAGGATCAATTTTCATGAACGATTCAGGAGCCGCTTTGCCAGAAAGAAAGGACATCCCCGTGACGCACGTGCCGCTTGAAGAACTCGCTATTTTACAGACAAACATTTGCCAGGCTCTATCGGATCCAAAGCGAATATTAATTTTGTATGCGCTCAATGAGCACCCACGACACGTCAACGATTTGGCAGCCGATTTAGGGCTGCCGCAGCCAACGGTGTCGCGTCATTTGCGTGTTCTGCGCCAGCAGTCGCTTGTCTTGACCGAGCGTGAAGGGGTCTGGACAACCTACCGGCTGGCCGACCGGCGAATCATTCAGGTACTGGATACGATGCAGCAGGTGATGTTTGATGGGCTGAAACGGAAAACGGCCGTTTTCAGCAACCAGATACCAGCTTAATGATCAGGAAGGATATTATGAAAAGACTCAAATCTTCTATTGTTTTGTGGTCTCTCTTACTCGGCAGCGTCATCTTGATGGTCGGGCTTATGTGGCCACAAGCAGCCAATGCCCAATGTGGTTCCTCTGCCTCATCCTGCAAGAACTGCCACGAAGTTCAGGGCACAGACCCGGTAAACAATGACGGCACCAACTGGCATGAAGCCCATGCCTTCGGCGACTTTTGCGAATTTTGCCATGCAGGCAACGTGCAGGCCACCGATGAAGCAGGCGCGCATACCGGCATGGAGGCCCCCTTGGACAACATTCAGGTCAGCTGCGGCAACTGCCATGCTGCCGACCTGAACGAACGCGCTGAAGTTTATGCCGTAGCCCTCGGCGTTGAAATTGGCGCAAGCGGCGGTGGCGGCAGCGCGCCAACTTCCACCGAACCACCAGCAGGCGACAGCCCAGACAGTGGCGATGGTACAACCACCACCTCGATTACCGCCGCCCCAGCTGCCCCGGCGGGCATTGCCTTAGACGATCCCAACGTCATTGATTATGTAGCTCGTTACAACGAAACAGTATTAGGTATTCGGACCGTCAATTGGGGGAATCGAATTCTGGTTGGCCTGATCGCTATTACCCTGGTTGGCGGTGGCGGCTTTGTCTTCTGGAATGAACAGCGCCAGCGTCGCCGCCAAATTCCTGTCTCGGCCGCAATCATTGAAGAGCAAACCACCAACTATCCAAACTATCCACCGCAGGTTGTGGCTCTGCTGCCGCGCATTGCCAGCCTGTCGCCACAAGCGCAAAGCGACCTGTACCAGCTGCTGGAAAATCCAGCCAAAGCTCAGGTTCTGCTGCGCAACGTCGTCAGTTTGGAACCAGACCTGATCAAGCAAGTTCGCACGTTAGACAACGAATCACGCGCTTTGTTACTGGCGCTGGCTGGTAGCGGCGACTAACCACCAACCTACTCATCAACTTTAGGAGTAAAGAAATGGACTGGCTCAAAGAGCAATTTAAAAAAGAGGAATGGTCGCCTTATGCCGCCGGTGCCATGCTGGGGGTCGTTGGCATTTTGGCCGTGGTTCTCAGCAACAGCCTGCTGGGCGCATCGGGAGCCTTCGAGAATATCGCCGGGCTTATCGGCAAAGCGGTGGCTCCAGAAGCATTCGACAATATTTATTTCAATTTTGTGATGCCACCCGGCATTACCTGGGGTGTTGTGCTGCTCATCGGCGTCTTTTTTGGCGGCATGTTGGGCGCAAAGTCCAGCGGAACCTGGAAACTGCGCACCGTTTCTGATGAACAGTGGAAAGAAATTGCCGGTAAAAAATGGTGGAAGCGGTGGCTCATTGCCTT
>CAUJGI010000012.1 GCA_963169155.1 Chloroflexota bacterium | reverse complement strand
TGAGCATGAAGACCCGCGCCTGGGGGCACACCCAGATTGGGGCACGTATATTTTTAATTACGGCCGTAACGAAGTCCGCCAATTCCTCATCAGCAATGCCCTGTTCTGGCTGGACAAATACCACATCGATGGCCTGCGGGTTGATGCGGTAGCTTCCATGCTCTACCTGGACTTCTCGCGCGAGCAAGGTGAATGGCTGCCCAACCGGTACGGCGGTCGGGAAAATATCGAAGCGCTGCACTTCCTGCGCACCTTCAACGAGCGTGTGCACGCCCTTTTCCCCGGCACGCTGACCATCGCCGAAGAATCCACCTCCTGGCCAGGGGTCACCCACCCCACCGAAAGCAACCTGCAAAATTTAGGCTTCGACCTCAAGTGGAACATGGGCTGGATGCATGACACGCTGCGCTATTTTAAAAACGATCCGGTTTATCGCGCTTACCATCAAGGTTCGCTGACCTTCTCCATGCTCTACGCCTTCAGCGAAAAGTTCACCCTCCCCCTCTCCCACGACGAGGTGGTGCACCTGAAAAAGAGCCTGCTGGACAAAATGCCCGGTGATGCGTGGCAAAAGTTTGCCAATTTGCGGCTGATGTACAGCTATATGTGGGCCCATCCCGGCAAAAAGCTGCTCTTCATGGGCGGCGACATTGGCCAGTGGCAGGAATGGAGCGAAGCGCGCAGCCTGGATTGGTACCTGCTGCAAAACCCGGCACACCAGGGTTTGCACAATTATGTGAAGGCGCTCAACCGCCTCTACACCTCAGAGCCGGCGCTGTACGAAGAAGACAACAGCTGGCAGGGTTTTCAATGGCTTGATTTCCGCGATGCGCAGCGCAGTATTCTTTCATTTGTGCGCCAGGCGCCGCTCACTGATGAGCGGCTCATTGTGGGGCTTAACTTCACGCCAATGGTGCGCGATCATTACCGGCTGGGTGTGCCGGAAGCCGGGGTTTATCGCGAGCTGTTGAATAGTGATACGGCCGTCTATGGCGGCAGCAACGTCATCAACGAAGGGGGCTTTGTAGCTGAAGCAATTCCCTGGCATGATCAGCCCTACTCTATTGTCATCACCCTGCCCCCGTTGGGCAGCACCTTTTTGAAGCGTGAAGCGTAAGGTCGGCGCGATTCCAGAGAAAATAATTTGCAAACTGGCTCGTCTGTGCTATTATTTTCCCGCTCTCACGCCTCTATGGTTTTGTGAAAGCGATGACAACACACGAATTGCTTTCACGAGAATTGCAATGCGAAGCACGTAAGCATACTGGAGGTATTAACTTTGGCTAACATTAAATCGGCTAAAAAACGGATTCGGCAAACGGAAAAGCGCACGGCTCACAACCGGATGTACATCTCCTCGGCGCGCACCTACGTCAAGAAAACCCGTCAGCTGCTGGCTGATGGGAAGCTGGACGAGGCAGAAGCGGCGGCCACTATGGCATACAAAACCCTAGACAAGGCAGCCCGGAAACACGTCATCCACCCGCGCAACGCCGCCCGCCGCAAAGGCCGCTTGATGGCCGCCGTGGAAAAAGCTCGCAGCAGCTAATCCGAATCTTGCGACACATTTAGCACCGAGAACGCCGCCTACAAGGTGGCGTTTTTGTTTATTTGTTACCTGTTCAATCTTTGGGGGGAATTGATAAAACATATCCCTGACCGCGCACGGTTGTCAGGAACGACGGTTTGGCCGGATCTTCTTCAATGTACTCGCGCACCCAACGAATGTGCACGTCTAGCGTGCGGGTATCGCCAATGTAGTCGGTTTTCCAGACGCGCTGCATCAGTTCGCGGCGGGTTAGCACCTGGCACGGATAGCGCAAGAATTGTTCCAGCAAAAGCACCAATTTGGGGGTCAGGCGGCTCTCCCCTTTGCCCATCACTTCCACCGATTTTTTGGACAAATACAGCGAAATATGGCCATAGCGGACGATTTCTTCGCTGGTATGGTCGACGGGCAGCAAATCTCTCACCCGATTAAGTAACTTGCGCGGGGTGAAGGGATATTCCAGATAAATATCGGCCTCGGCATCGGGGTCTTCTGGCTCTCCCTCGGCGCGAATGTGGATGAGCGGCAAGGTCTGTTCGCTGCGTTTGATACGACGACAGGTGCGGGCACCGCTGGTCCGCATGGTGGCAGCATTAAAAATGATTAAATGGGGTGAAAAGTTGGCCAACATTTTGACAGCGGCGCTGCCGGTATGGCACAACTTCAAAGTAAAGCCTGCTTTTTCCAAAGCAGGCGCGGTTGTATTTTGCCCGGCGCGCTTCCCCTCCACCAACAAGATAACGGCCTTCTGCATAGATCCCTCTACGAAACGTTGAACTTTTAGAAACTGCGGCTAGCGGGGAAAAGAGTGTGCACTGCGAAGTCGCCTTTCCCACAAATTTACTACAATTTACGGAAAAATTTAACATTTGTGAAGCGTCATTATAGGCGGAAAAAGGAGAGGCGCAAGGGCAATACGGCCGTTTCCTGGATTTGACACTTAATTGCCACGGGACTATAATTCCGGCTCCATCGCGGGCATGGTGAAACGGTATCACAGTACCTTCCCAAGGTTCTAGTCCGGGTTCGATTCCCGGTGCCCGCTCTATATTTTTACCAAAAAAGAGGCCTGAACTGGCCTCTTTTTTATTTGAGCTCGTGTATGGTTTTTTGCGTCTTCAGTACTCGCGGTGTGCCGGTGTGGTCGGGAATTAACCGGCATGGGTCATAACCACCGCTTTTTTGCACCAGCCGCTGCACCAGCACATCCTGCCCCGCGCCAAATTCAAAGGCCAGCAGCCCGCCCGGATGCAAATAGGTGAGCGCGTCGCTGACCAGCCGTCGGAAGATATTGATGCCGTATGGCCCGGCATCCAGGGCGACCAGCGGCTCGTGGGCTACAATTTCTTCCGCCATTTTGCTCAGCGAACCGGAGGGAATATAAGGTGGATTGCACACCACGATGTCGACCGCTTCGGCCAAACCTTCCCCGGCGATGGGCGCAAACAAATCGCCACAGCGCACAGAAACGCGTCCTTGCAGCCCGTAGGCGTCGACGTGGCCCTGAGCCTGGGCCACCGCTTCCGGGCTGATGTCCAGGGCAAAGACGCGGCTGTGCGGTAGCTCCAGCGCCAGCGAGACGGCGATGTTGCCGCTGCCGGTGCCTACATCCACAATTGTCAGCGAGTCCGGCGCCAATCCGGCGGCATGGCTGAGCACAGTTTTGACCAGCAGCTCGGTTTCGGCGCGGGGGATGAGGGTGGCGGGGGTGCAGGTAAACGGCCGTCCCATAAACACCGTCTGCCCTAACATGTATTCCAGCGGCACGCCCTGCTGCCGTTGGGCCACTATCTGGTTCAGGCTCAAGGCTTGGGAGGTAAGAGAATGGGGGGAACTGCCGTCCAACCCACGCAGCGCCCCACCCGACAAAATATCGCACAAATGCAGCGTTTCCCGCCAGGGATCGGGTAGACCAGCCTGGGTAAATGCGTCATGGAGCTGATAAATAAATCCAAACATCGATTTTTTCCGTTTTGAGAAGGAACACAGAGTTACGCAGAGAAGGCACAGAGCTGCACAGAGAGAAAAATCTGCGTAATCTGTGGATACTCCTACACTTCATCAAACAGGCCCAAGGGCGGCGTGCGCAGGTAGTTGGTGGTACGCTGCTTGCGCTGTAAGTCGGCGTAGACGCGGTTGACCTGTTCGGCGGTTAAATCCAATTCTTTGGCCACCACCTCAGCGGGAATGTCGTGCGTCAGGCCGTACCAGATCAAATCCATCAGGGCAAACGGCAGCCGGAAGAAAAATTCCTCCTGGGTGCTGGCGGCGCTGTAGGTGTCTGAGGTGGGTGGGCGCTGGCGGATTGCGTCGGGGATGCTGAGGTAGTCGGCTAGCTGGTACACCTGGGTTTTGTAGAGGTGGCCAATCGGCTGCACGTCCATGGCGCTGTCGCCATATTTCACAAAAAAGCCCTGGTCGTGCTCATTTTTCTGCGGCGTGCCGATGACGGCAAAGTCGCGCAGCTCGGCGTGGTGGTAGAGCATGGCCGCCCGGGTGCGCTGCTTGAAATTGGTGGCGGCAATGATCTGGCGGAGCTGCGACGGCCGTAACCGCTCACTCTTCTCTTCACCCTCGGGACTCACAATGGTCAGCCGATACACGTTCAGCGTGTCGCTGTCCAGCAAATCGGTGGGCAGGGTGATTTTGAGCTTGTAGCTGCTGTCGTACTCGGGGAAAACCTCTTTGACCGCCTGGTCGCGGCGGCGGTAGCTGCCAAAGCCATACAGCGGCTCGGTCACGTCCTCCACCAGTGGCGTGACGCCAAATTGGTGGCACACCTGCCGACCCAGCAGCAGACTTTCCGGGCTGGATTCTCGCTCTGGCAGCAGCAAGGCCACCAGGCGGTTGGCGTCAATGGCTTGCACGGCAATGGCCAACACCACGGCCGAATCCACCCCGCCGCTGACGCCCAGCACACCCCCTTTGCGCTTGAGTACCTCAAAAATGTCGTGGCGCAGCCGCTCAACGATGCGCGCTACCTCCTGGGCCGGGTCCAGGTTCAAAATCTCGCGATGAAATTCAGTTGTTTTATTCATTCGGTTTCCATTTTTAACCGCAGAGGACGCGGGGGCGCAGAGAAAAAGCAATAAAAATCTCTGCGTCCTCTGCGCTCTCTGCTGTTCACTTTTCTGCACCACGTTGGATGATTTTTTGGTTGGCGATTGGCTGGTGCGTTACGGCCGTTCCCCACCCATCCACAAAATGATGATGCACCAGCTGAGTGGACAAAATTCCGGCCAGGGCCATCTCGTCCACTTCGCCCAGGCTGCCCAGGCGCTGCTGCTTGGTCACCAGCGCCTGCACCGCCAGCGGATTAAAGATGCCCGCCGCGTTCAGTTTGGCCGGTGACAACATCTCAGCCACCCAGTCCAACGGCCGTCCATCTGGGAAAAAGCTGTGGTGGATGGGGGCGCGGTACGGCCGTTTCGGTCGCTGCCAGATTTCGGCGGGCAGCAGGTCGCGCACGGCAACTTTCAGAATGTGCTTCTCGTTGAGGCCCCGCAGCTTGAAGTCGGGTGGCAGCTGGTTGCAAAATTCCACCACGTGATGGTCCAAAAATGGGAAGCGCCCCTCGATGGAATGGGCCATCGCCATGCGGTCCCCCTGGGAGGAGAGCAAATATTCGGCCAGGAAGATGCGAATTTCCAGGTACTGCGCCTGGGCCAGCGGCGTCCAACGGCCGAATTCCGGCGGCAGCGGCAGGTCGGGCTGCGGTTTTTCCGGGCCGATCTGGGCCAGCACATCTGGGGTGAACAGCCGCCGGTGCCGCGCCCCGTTGCGCCAGCGCAGCAGATGTGAGTAGCCGGGTTCGGCCGTCTCCGTCAGCCGGTAGCCAAAGAACTTGGCCAGGTAAGCCGGGTTATCCAGATTTGGCACGTAGCTGTAGAGCTTTTTGAGCAGCAGCGGCCGCAGCGCCGACTCTGGCTCACGCGCCCAAAAGCGGCGAATCAGCGCCTCTTTGAAAATGTTGTAACCGCCCAAAAACTCATCGGCGCCTTCGCCGGTGAGCACCACCTTGATGCCCGCCTTTTGCACAAAGTCAGAAAGCAAATAGAGCGGTACGGGCGAAGTGCGCAAAATCGGCGTCTCGGTGTGGTAAATGACGTCGGGGAAGGCGCGGCCTACATCGGCGTGGCTGCACGTGATGACGTGGTGCTCGGTGCCCAGATAGGCGGCCATCTGCCGCTGGTAGCTGCTTTCGTCAAAGGCGGCGTCGGTGAAGGCGATGGAAAACGTCTCCAGCCGCTGGCCAATGTCGTGGTAGAGCAGCGCGGCGATGGTAGAAGAGTCCAGCCCGCCGCTGAGGTACGCCCCCACCGGCACATCGGCGCGCAGGCGCAGCCGGGTGGCTTCGGTGAGGTGGTTACGCAGCTGAACGGCCGTTTCCGCCAAGGGCAATCTGTTATTCACTGGCTCAACCGGAAATTCCGGCTGCCAGTAGGGTTCGATGGTCACCTGCCCATTTTGCACCCGCATGAAGTGGCCCGGCGGCAGCGTCTGAATGCCCTGGAAGATGGTACGCGGCGGCAGCGGGCTCCAGTAGGTGAAAATCTGGTCCAG
>CAUJGI010000011.1 GCA_963169155.1 Chloroflexota bacterium | reverse complement strand
TCCCCACGACTGGCCCCCCCCCGAGTTCCTACGTTTTCCTCTAAGCCCTCTGTGCTCTCTGTGGCTCAATCCCAATCTTTACGGCGTTCTTGTTTGCGCTCGCCGCGCTTTTTCTTTTCGGTCAGCCTTTTTTCCTGGGCGGCCGCAGAGGGTTTGGTGCGGCGGCGCTTTTTTTCTTTTTTGAGGGCTTCGGCGAGGAGCTGCTGGAAGAGGGAAACGGCCGTATCCCGGTTCCGGTGTTGGCTGCGTGACGACTGGACGTTTAGCTGCAACACCCCCTCCTTGTCCATCCGATTGGCCAGCTTGATCAGCAGCCGTTGGCGCACCTCGTCCGCCAGACTGGGCGAATTGGCCACATCAAACAGCAGCGTCACCCTGGTGGCGGTTTTGTTCACGTGCTGCCCCCCCGGCCCGCTGCTCGTCGAAAAGCGAAAACTCAACTCCGTCAGCGGAATTTGCACTGCTTCGTTAATTGGAACCACTCTTATCTCGTCCATTCCCATTAGTATAACATGGGCAGCACCAATCGCTGCGGTATAATTTTCTAAAAAGTAGTGGGTGGCTGGTGGTTAGTGGCGGGTAAGAAAACAAACCACCAGCCACCAGCCACTAGCAACCAACAACCTATGATCAAACAACCCAACTCCGACTACTGTTTTGTCTGCGGCCGTAACAATCCGCGCGGCCTGTACGTGACCTTTTACGACAACGGCCGTAATGAAGTCCACGCCACCCACACCATCCCCGACGACTACCAGGGCTACCCCGGCGTGGTCCACGGCGGCGTGGTGGCCGCCCTGCTCGATGAAGTGGTCGCCCGCGTTTCCATGATTGGCGACCCGCACCACTTTATGATGTCGGTGAAGCTGGAAGTGAAGTACCGCCACCCCGTCCCCACCGAGACCGAGCTGACGGCCGTTGGTCGCATTGTCAAGCTGCGCGGTCGGCTGGGCAAAGCCGTCGGTGAGATCCGCCTGCCCGATGGCACCATTGCCGCCGAAGCCGAAATGACCCTGGCCGACGTGCCTGCCGCCCTGCTGGCCAGCGCCAACCTGGACGCCCTCGGCTGGCGCATCGACGCGGATTGACCCAATGGTTCATTGACAGAGCGCGCGGCTCCCGCTACGCTGTGGCGCATGGTTAAGCAAATGGTGTGTTCTGGAGGCAACCTTAACACAATTTATACGGCAGCCGCCTCCCCTTAGCCTTAAAATGAGTTGTTATGGACCAGGCCTATTCCAACGAACTGCGCAGTGATACCGCTTCCATCCTGATCCCCCTGATTGCCGGGGCGACCACGCTGGCCACCCTGCTGGCCGCCATCGCCGACCAATCCTTTTTTACCTCCTGGCACTTTTGGCTCAGCGTGGTCCTGTCGCTGGTCAGCGGCGGCGTGGGCCGCTACTTTCTGCGGCAAGATCGGGCCACCCTGGGAACGGTGATTTTTACGGCTGTTCACCTCCTCATTTTCGCCCTGCTGCTCTACCGCAACTGGGTACCCGGCAGCATGATTCCCTACCTGTTTGCCATCCTCATCATCGCCAGCAGCATGTTTACCCAGCCCGACTACGGCTTTATCACCTGGGGCGCGGCGACGGTCCTCACCACGCTGGCCCTCACCCAGCACACCGACGGCCTCATCGATCTGGTGCAGAGCCTGGCCGGACCGGTGGTGGTTAACCTGTTTGTGGCCACCGCCGCTTACTTTTCCGCGCTGGAATGGCAGGTGGCCGTAGAATCCGTCAGCGCCCTGCACATCAAAGCGCAGCACCGCCGCGATGAACTGTTTGCCATTCAGGAAGAGCTGCATCTGACCAATGCCCGCCTGCACAGCACCAATGAAGAACTGGACAAAGCGCGGGCAACGGCCGTTGCCGAACGTGACCTGCGCACCCGCTTCATGAACCAGGTCAGCCACGAACTGCGCACCCCCATCAACACCATCGTCAACTTTGCTCACATCCTGAGCCAGGGTGAAATTGGCAGCGTCAACGAGAGACAGGTTGATTATCTGAGCCGCATCGAAAGGTCCGGCTGGCACTCCATGAGCGTGCTCAACGACTTGCTCGATCTGGCCCAAATGAACGCCGGGGAATTCCGCCTGAAGCGGCAGCTGGTTGACCTGAAGGCCGTCTGCGAAGAAGCCACAGCCAGCACCCGCAGCCTGTTGCAAAACCCGGACATCAAGCTGGTGCGCGATTACCCCACCGTGTGGCCTAAGATCATGGTCGATCCCAAGCGGTTCCAGCAGGCGCTGCTCAACCTGCTGAGCAACGCCGCCAAATACACCGATGCCGGGCAGATTACCCTGCGTGTGCGCACCCACCAGCACACCGCCACCTTTGCCGTGGAAGACACCGGCATCGGCATCCCCGAAGAACATTTTGAAACCATCTTTCAGGAATTCCGCCAGCTGGATGAAACAACCGCCCGCCAGCGCATCGGCACAGGGCTGGGGCTGCCCATCAGCCGCCACCTGGTAGAGCGCCACGGCGGCACGCTGACGGTCTCCAGCGTCTTGGGCAAGGGCAGCACCTTCACCATCACCCTGCCCCTGGCGGAAGTTGAAGGTAGCAACGGTGCCGCCACCCCCGCCACCCGCCCGGCGAAACCCGTTGCCCCGGAACGGCCGTTTTGATACACTCTCATCGTAGAAAACAGGTAAACCATGTCCATACCAATCGCCAACGCCACCATCATACTCGTCGAAGATGACCCCAACGCCCAGCTGGTTGCCCTGGATCTGCTGCGCATGGGCGGGGCCAACCGCTGCTACTCGCGGCGCAGCGTCGATTCGGCCATCGCCTTTGCCGAAAAGATGCCCCGGGTCGACCTCTTTTTGGTAGAC
>CAUJGI010000010.1 GCA_963169155.1 Chloroflexota bacterium | reverse complement strand
CGTCGCCTGAAAACGAGCGGGCCACAAAACCACAGCCCGCCAGTATCGCTTCCATGCAGATGTCGATGGGCGGCAGCTCGTTGGACCCGGCGTACTTCAGCGCCTGGCCTTCATCGGCCGTGGCGGAAAACTGCCCTTTGGTCAGGCCATACACGCCGTTGTTCTCCACAATGTACACCATGCGCACATTGCGCCGCATCATGTGCTTAAACTGGCCCATGCCGATGCTGGCTGTGTCGCCATCGCCGCTAACGCCGATGGCTCGCAGCGTGTGGTTGGCCATAAGGGCACCGGTAGCAATGGACGGCATACGGCCGTGCAGCGAGTTAAACCCGTGCGACCGCCCCAAAAAGTAGGCCGGGGATTTGCTGGAGCAGCCAATGCCGCTCAGCTTGATCACTTCATGCGGCTCGATATTCAACTCATACGCCACCTGAATAATCTGGCTGGCAATCGAATTATGGCCGCACCCTTGACATAACGTCGAGGGCGAGCCGTTGTAGTCTGCTTTCGACAGACCGACTAAGTTTACGTTTACAGTTCGTCTACTATCCATCGTTATTTTCCTTCACGTGCCAAAACAGCCTCAACCACCCAACGCGCCGTCAGCGGCATCCCGTCCAGGAAAGCCAGCGAATGCAGCCTGGCGGCCAGTTCCGGCATCTCGGTTTGCAAAATATTGTGCATCTGCCCGTCACGGTTCAGCTCCACCACGTACACGCGGTCGTGCTGTGCCACAAACTCTTTGACGGTATCGTTCACCGGCAGCGCCCGCAGCCGCAGGAAGCTGGTCGGCAGACCATTGGCGGCCAGGCGATCGCGCGCCTCATCAATGGCAAACTTGGTCGTGCCAAAGGCAATGATGCCGATTTTGGCCTCAGCCACCGTGTCCACCACTGGCGCAGGCACCAGCTGACGCGCCGTGTCAAATTTGCGCTGCAGGCGAGCCATATTGTTGAGCCAATCCTCCGACCGTTCGCTGTAGACAGCTTTTTCGTTGTGCCCCGTGCCCCGGGCAAACCAGGCACCCAGCGGATGTTCGTTGCCGGGCAGCGTGCGGTAGCCCACACCATCCCCGTCGATGTCCAGGTAGCGGGCAAACCCCTTCTCCTGCACATCCTGCGCCGTCAGCACCTTGCCCCGGTTGATGGGTTCAGTCGGGAATTCAAACGGCTCCGACATCCAGTTATTCATGCCCAGGTCGAGATCGCTGAGGACAAACACGGGGGTTTGCAGGTGCTCGGCCAGGTTGAAGGAAGTGGTGCCAAAGTCAAAACATTCGCGCACGGTGGCGGGGAACAGGATGACGTTTTTGGTGTCGCCGTGGCCCAGGTAGTAGGTGGAGATGACGTCGCCCTGGCCGGTGCGGGTGGGCAGGCCGGTGCTTGGCCCCACGCGCTGCACGTCCCAAATGACGGCCGGAATCTCGGCAAAGTAGCCCAGCCCGGCAAATTCGGCCATCAGCGAGAGGCCTGGACCAGAGGTGGCAGTGACCGACCGCGCCCCCGCCCAGCCCGCGCCAAGGATCATGCCGATGGCGGCCAGTTCATCTTCAGACTGGACCACGGCAAAGGTGTTCTCGCCCGTTTCCGGGTCACGACGCAGTTTGGGCAGGTATTCGTTGAGGCCATCGACAAAGCTGGTGGACGGGGTGATGGGATACCAGGCGACAAACGTTGCCCCGCCGTAGACGCTGCCCAGCGCGCCTGCTTCATTGCCGGTGATCATGATCTGGCCCTCGGTGGCGTTCATTTCCGCCACGCGGTAGGGATCGCGCTTCTCGATGTTTTCGGCAACCCACTCAAAGGCGGTTTTTGCCACGGCCATGTTAGAATCGATGAGTTTGCGACGGCCGTTAAACAAATAATCCAGCGCCTCCTCAATTTTCTGCAGGGGAATCTCCAGCAGCTGGGCCACCGCGCCGACGTACACCATGTTGGTGATGTAATCCTTCTGCTTGCCCTTCAGCCCGGAGTCGCGCACAAACTGGTTCACCGGAATGCCGTAGGTGATGATGTCGTCCCGCTGCGGCAGCGAACGCCAATCTTCGTTGTAGATGCAAATGCCCCCGGGCGGCAGAATCCGAATATCTTCATTCACGGTGGCCGCATTGAAGGCAATGAGCACTTCAGAGGTATGCCGCCGGGCCACGTAACCTTCGTGGCTCACACGAATGTGGTACCAGGTGGGCAGCCCTTGAATGTTGGAGGGGAAAATATTTTTGCCATTCACCGGGATGCCCATTTTGAAGAGCGCCCGCAAAATAGCCATATTGGCGGTCTGGCTGCCGGTGCCGTTGGCCGTGGCCGCCACAATTGAAAAATCGTTGACCACCGACGGCCGTTCCCCAACGGCCGTTTTGGGTGCAATCTCTAAAGCTTCCATAAAAGTCTCCTTGGTTCAGCAAATTGGGAAAAATAAACTCATAAGCATGAAACATCACACCTATGAGTTCTATTTCTGGTATTAATTGATCCGGTTTGCTTGCTCCAGCAGCAGCAGCTGGCTTAAGCAAACGACTCCTTCAAATGATGAACAACATCGCGGAAGGACACAATGCCTTCGGGCCGATGCTCATCGTCTACTAACGGCAGGTGACGGAAACCGTGCACATGCATCTCGTGCAGCGCCTGGGCAATGGGCAGGTTGGCTTTGAGGGCAACTGGATCGGGCGTCATGTAGTCGGCGATGACGGCCGTTTCCAAATCCGCCACCAACCCGACTACCCGATGCAGCACATCCTGCTCGGTAAAAATGCCCACCAGCCGGTCCTGCGCGTCCGTCACCAGCAGGCAGCCAATGTGATGGGTGTTCATGTGGCGCACCGCTTTGGCCAGCGACGCCGACGCATCAATCGTAATCGGGGCATTTGGCGACAGCGCCGCAATCGTGTCCTCAATCAACCGATCCTGCATGAACGTGGTCACTTCTGGCTCCTTGTCCATCTCATCCACATACGCTTCGTCCATTTCCAAGGACAGCCGCCCCGTTTGTTTGGATTTGACCGGTTTCTCTTCTTTAGCTGTCACCGTCCACAAATCGGCCGATTCGTACAGCCGGCGTAAATCGCCCACGCCCCTCGCCTGCTGCGCCGTGGCAATCTGACCCATCAGCCCTTCGGTGTACGTTTGCTTGCGCACCCGGCGAATGACCCCCATCGGCGCGGGGAATTCGGGATGCTCCATGCTGGCCAGGATAAATGCCAGCTGCGTCGAGGATTCGTCGTGCACCAGCAGGTCGGCTTCCGTGACGCCGTTGCCCAACTGCACCACCTCGGGCCGGAAGCCGTTGAGGCGAATGCCTTTGTCCAGGTCCTTGCCAAAGATCATCGGCTTGCCGTGCTCCAGGTACAAAATGTGCTCGTCGCGCACCCGGCGGTCGTCCAATCCTTCCCACTCGGTGGGATTAAAAATGACGCAGTTCTGGTAAATCTCCACAAAGGAAACGCCGTTGTGCTGCGACGCGGCCAGCAGCGTATCGCCCAGGTGCTGGGTGTGGGCATCGATCGAACGGGCAATGAAGGTGGCTTCGGCAGCCATGGCCAGGGCAATCGGATTCAGCGGCTGCTCCAGCGAGCCCATCGGCGACGATTTGGTTTTGGTCCCCTGGCGCGACGTGGGCGAATACTGCCCTTTGGTCAGGCCGTAGATGCGGTTGTTGAACAGCAAAATGTTCAAATTGATGTTGCGGCGAATGGCGTGAATCAGGTGGTTGCCGCCGATCGACAGCCCATCGCCGTCACCGGTGACTACCCAGACGCTGAGTTCCGGGTTGGCAATGGCCAGCCCGGTGGCCAGCGTGGGGGCACGGCCGTGGATGCTGTGGATGCCGAAGGTGTTCATGTAATACGGGAAGCGGCTGGAGCAGCCAATGCCGGAGATAAAGACGATGTTTTCTTTGGGCACGCCGATGTCGGGCAGGGTTTTCTGGACCGAAGCCAGGATGGCGTAATCGCCACAGCCGGGGCACCAGCGCACGGTCTGGTCAGAGACAAAATCTTTGCGGTTTAGGGTAACGGGAATGCTCATAATTTTCTCCAGTAGAGACGTTGCAATGCAACGTCTCTACGCAAGCAGCTGCTCAATTTTGTCGGTGATTTCGCTGATTTTGAACGGCCGTGCCTGCATCTTCGAGAACGATTGAATGTTCAGGGCAAAACGGCCGCGCAGCAAAAAGGCCAATTGACCCCCGTTGAGTTCGGGCACCACCACCTGCTTGTAGCGGCTTAACATGTCGCGCAGGTTGCGCGGCAGCGGGTTGAGGTAGCGCAAATGGGCATGGGCCACGGAACGGCCGTCGCGCTGCGCCTGGGTTACCGCCGAACGCACCGAGCCAAACGTGCCGCCCCAGCTCAGCAGCAGCAAATCGCCGCTGCGGGGTCCAAACACCGCCTGCTCCGGCAAAAAGTCGGCCAGGCGGGCAATCTTCTCGGCCCGGTCAGACACCATTTGCTGGTGGTGAGCCGGTTCGTAGGAAACGTTACCGGTGAGCGGCGCTTTGCTCAGGCCGCCGATGCGGTGTTCTAGCCCGGCCGTGCCGGGAATGGCCCAGGGTCGCCCCAGCGTTTCTTCGTCACGCAGGTAGGGCATGAAGGGATCGTCGCTGCCGTTGTCCCGTGCCGCCGGATGCACCACGGGGATCGGCGCAATGTCGTCCGGGTTGGGCACCAGCCAAGGCTCCGAGCTGTTGGCCAGGAAGCCGTCGGACAAAATCATGACCGGGGTGCTGGCGCGCACCGCCAGCCGGGCCGCTTCGACGGCAATGTCGAAGCAGTCGGCCGGGCTTTGCGGGGCAATCACCACAATCGGGCTTTCGCCGTTACGGCCGAACATCGCCTGAAGCAAATCGGCCTGTTCCGTTTTGGTGGGCAGGCCGGTGCTGGGACCGCCGCGCTGCACGTTGATGATCACCATCGGCAGCTCCAGGGCGATGGCCAGCCCCATGCCTTCGCTTTTCAGGGCCACGCCGGGGCCGCTGGTGCCGGTAACGGCAAAAGCGCCGCCAAACGCCGCGCCAATAATCGAACCCATCGCCGCAATTTCGTCCTCGGCCTGGAAGGTGCGCACGTCAAAGTGGCGCAGCGCCGCCAGGGCGTGCAAAATGTCGCTGGCGGGAGTGATGGGGTAGGTGCCGTAAAAGAGCGGTTTGCCCATTTTGTGAGCGGCCGTTACCAACCCCATGGCCATCGCTTCGTTGCCCGTCACTTTGCGGTAGGTGCCGGGCGGCAGCTGCGCCGGGCGAATGCGGTAGCGCTGCTGGAAGGTGCGTGTGGTGTCGCCAAAAAAGTAGCCCGCTTGCAGCGCCCGGGTGTTGGCCTCGATGAGGTCGGGCCGTTTGGCAAACTTCTTCTGCACCCATTCCAGCGTGGTCTCCATGGGGCGGTCAAACATCCAAAAGGCGATGCCCAGGGCAAAAAAGTTTTGCGAGCGATCTTTGTCTTTGGTGGACAGCGACTCGATATCCTTAAGCGCTTCCCGGTTCATCGTGGTGAGCGGCACCTCGATGATCTGGTAGCCGCGCAGCGAGCCATCTTCCAATGGACTTTCCTCGTAGCCAGCCTTACGCAGGTTGGTCTGGTTGAACGCGTCGGTGTTGATGATGATGGTGCCGCCGGGATCAAGATCGCGCAGGCTGGCTTTAAGGGCGGCGGGGTTCATGGCTACCAGCACCTGCGGTGAGTCGCCGGGGGTGAGAATGTCCCGGTTGGAAAAGTTCACCTGGAAGCCGCTGACACCCGCCAGGGTCCCGGCCGGGGCGCGAATTTCGGCGGGGAAGTCGGGCATGGTGCTGATGTCGTTGCCTAAAACGGCCGACGTGTTGGTAAATTGGGTGCCCGTCAGCTGCATGCCATCGCCAGAATCCCCGGCAAAGCGGATAACTATGGAATCTAACTCTTTAAAGGGTGTGTCTTCACTCATTGCAAATCTCCTGAAATACCGTAAGCGGTAATCCGTAATCAGTGGCTATTTCCGTTTACCGATTACCGTTTACCGCTCACCCCCCCTCCTGCTTTTGCGGGAAGTGGTCCGGGCGGGGCGGGCGGTTGAGCACTTCTACCGGGTAACGGGCGGCTAAATAGCTGATAACGGCCTGGTGGGTCATGTTGCCCACGATGTGGCCATTTTGGCCCACCACGGGCAGGTTGCGGAACTTCTTTTCGTCCATCAGCCACAGGGCGTCGGCGGCGGAGCTTTCCGGGGTAACGGTGATCGGGTTGGCGGTCATGATGTCGTCGACGGGCACGTCCAGCTTTTCCAGCGTGGTGGCCACTTTGGTCAGCACGTCGCGCTCGGTGAGGATGCCCACCAGGCGGCTGCCCGTGGTGATAAGGCAGACGTTGGTTTTGCTTTGCCGCATGGCCGCGAGGGCGGCGCGTACGGCCGTACCGCTGGCAATCTGGCAAAATCCCGATAAATCGAGATGGGACACCTGCTCATTTAATAACTCGTCTTTCAAACTCATCGGCCAAAACTCCTTAGGCACCCCCGGCAACCTTACCGTGCCCTGGTTAATAAAATTCTTAAAGGAATGTGTCCGCCAGCCCTAGCCCGGACCGGAGCCGTTGGCCCCGGAAGGCTGTTCCGGCAGCAGGCCAAAATGGACCTTTAACAGCGCCAACCCCTCGGCAAAATCGCCCGCCACAAGGGCATCGACAATCTTTTCGTGGTACTCCCACACTTCCAGCCAGTAGGCGTAGGGGGCAAA
>CAUJGI010000009.1 GCA_963169155.1 Chloroflexota bacterium | reverse complement strand
CAGGGCAACCTGCTGTGGGACTGCATCACCTTGCTGGATGAGGCGACCAAAACGGCCGTTTACCAGTTGGGCGGCATCGACGCGATTGCCATTTCGCATCCGCACTACTACTCATCCATGATCGAGTGGGCCTATGCTTTTGACGCGCCCATCTACCTGCACGCCGCCGATCAGCAGTGGGTGATGCGGCCCGATCCGGCCATAGAATTTTGGGAAGGTGATACCAAATCGCTGTGGGCTGGTATGACGCTGATTCGTGGTGGGGGTCATTATGCCGGGGGCACGCTGCTGCACTGGCCTGCCGGGGCCAACGGTGCGGGCGTTTTGCTGACCGGGGACATCATCCAGGTGGTGTCGGACCGGCGCTGGGTGAGCTTCATGTACAGCTACCCCAACCTCATTCCACTGCCTGCCAAAAAGGTGCGCGAGATTGAAACGGCCGGTGCCCCCTTCAACTTCGACCGAATTTACGGCGCGTGGTGGGGCCGGGTGGTGATGAAAGATGCGAAAGCGGCCGTTTCCCGCTCCGCCGACCGCTACATTGCTGCCCTGTCTGCTGACCGCAGGTGACAGTCACTTCCGAAAGTGACTGTCACCTCTAGACCAACCTTGTGCGGTGCAGCTTACGGGCGGCGACGTGGCTGAGCCACAGCTCATTGCCGATCCAGGCCAGGCCCATCGGCACAAAATCGAGATCGTAGCGGGCCTGCTCGGTGCCGGTGGCCGGGTCCAGGCGTAGGATGGCAAAGTGGTGTTCGTCGCTTTCCCAGTCAAACTGCTGGTAACGGCCGTCGAAGCGCATCGGGTAGGCGATGCCCAGCCAAAGCGAACCATCGTGGAAATCCAGATCACCCCCGGCGACCGGCACGGGCAGGACGCTCAGCACGTCGCCGCTGTCGCGGTCCAGCTTAAACAGCTTGCCGTGCTGCTGCGACGCCGTCCACAAACAGTCGCCGTCCCAGGCCACGCCGGAGAGCCAGCCGTGTTCCCACACCATGATCGTCTGGTCGAAGTCGTTGGTTTCCGGGTTGATGCGGCGCAGCGTGCCGCCATCGTGCAGTGACTGCCAGAGAGCACGGCCGTCCCAGGCAATACCGCTTAAATTCCCCGGACAGACCAGCTCCACGTCGCTTTCCATTGTCGCGGGATCAATCCGGTAAATTTTGCCCCCGGAAAAGTCGGCATTCCAGAGGAAACGGCCGTCGTAACACAATCCCACTGGCCCGCGCCCCGGTGCCGCAAAACTTTCGATAATTTCAACCTTGCCCATCTAACCCGTCCGTTTAATAGGACACAGAGCGCGCAGAGAAGCTTGGAGAACGGCGAGATAAATCTGTGTAATCTGCGAAATCTGTGGATGTTTTTGTAACTGGTGCGACGCACTTCAAAAGTGCGTCGCACCTGGAGTAATACGGCCGTCATTGTACTTCACCGCGCCACAAACAAAAAGACGCACCCAAAGATGCGCCATATTGCGGAGGAAAAATCAAATGCTTAAGCTCGTAAAATCAGGCGGGGACGCGCTCGGCCACGGGTACATCGCGGCCGACGGCCTGGGCGATCGCTTTCATATCGCGCACCAGCTGGGCAAACCGTTCCGGCTTGAGGGATTGACGGCCGTCTGACATCGCTTCTTCAGGCCGGGGATGCACTTCCAGGATCACCCCATCGGCCCCGGCCGCCACGCTGGCTTTGGTGACGCTTTCCACATACTCCCACTTGCCCGTACCGTGGCTGGGGTCGGCAATGACCGGCAGGTGGGTGAGCTGCTTCAGTACCGGGATGGCGTTGATGTCGAAGGTGTTGCGCGTGTAACGCTCAAAGGTGCGGATGCCGCGCTCGCACATCATCACCCGCGTGTTGCCGTGGCTGAGGATGTACTCGGCGCTCATCAGCCACTCTTCAATCAGGCTGCTCATGCCGCGCTTGAGCAAAACCGGATGCTGCGATTCGCCCACGGCGTGCAGCAGGGCGTAATTTTGCATGTTGCGCGCGCCAATCTGCAGGATGTCGGCGTATTCGGCCACCAGCGGCACCAGGCTCGGCTCCATCACCTCGGTGATGATCGGCATCCCGGTTTGCTCGCGCGCTTCGGCCAGGTACTTGAGCCCTTCTTCGCCCATGCCCTGGAACGAGTAGGGCGAACTGCGCGGCTTAAACGCGCCGCCGCGCAAAATGTGCGCGCCCGCTTCTTTACAGGCGTGTGCCGTCTCCAAAATCTGGCTGCGACTTTCTACCGAACATGGCCCGGCCATGATAATGAGGTCCTTGCCACCAATCACGTGGTTGCCGATGCTGAATTGGGTGTCGTTGGGTTTGAACTCGCGGCTGGCAATCTTAAACGGCTTGAGGACGGGCACGACGCGCTCTACGCCAGACATCCGCTCCAGCTGCTCGCGGTTAATCACCCGGTCATCGCCAATCACACCAATGATGGTGCGTTCACTGCCGGTCGAGAGGTGAATCTTGAAACCTAAATCTTCGGCCCAGGAAATAATCCCGGATTTTTCCTGCATACTTGCGTTAGGCTGCATCACTACAATCATCATTAATCTATCCTTTTATTCGTATAGAGAACGTTTAGGAAACTACAAAACTGAAGCCATTACCTTGACCATTGCTTCCATGGCGTTCATCTGGCGGGGGCGAATGGGGGGCAGGTTTTGGCGATCCGGGCGCAGGGACTGGGCTTCACGCAGGTAGACGTGAACAATTTCTTTGGCAGAGCGGGTGGTGTTCCAGTGGATGAGGACACGAATGCACATGGCCAGGCCGCCGGGCACGGCCATCTCGTGGCCACACAGCAGGGCCACATCGGCCCAGCCAATCTGGCGGGCGGCCAGGGCAGGGTAAGTGGCGTTGAGATCGGCCGTGGTAGTGAAGTAGACGCTGGCAATGTCGTCTGGGTGCATGTTGTTACGCTGAATGATCACCTGGAGCAGTTCGCGGGTGGCGGCCAGAATGGCGTCTTCCGTGTTTTCCTGGACGGTGACAGCGCCGCGCACGCCGCGGCAGGCCGTGGGTTGTTCGGTTGAACTATGGATGTTTCCGTTTAGCTGCATGATTTCTTCCCCTTGTATGAACGTTTCTTGCCTAAAAAACAAAAAAGACGCGGCTTATTGGGCCGCGTCTTGTTGGTTTTTGTGTCGTTTTTGCGTTTACTTCTTTTAGCGCGAAACGACCGCCTCGCAACAATTGCGGCGGGTGGAGCTGCTAAAAAAGTAAAAATAGAAGTAAACGGGTTTGGTCAACATGATGGGCGCACTATAGCAGTTTGGCCGCGGCTCGTCAAGGCGGGAAGGTGGGCAATTTTGAAATTGGGAGGGGATACGGCCGTTTCCCCCGTCACGAATCTCTCTCATTTTGTCTCCAACTTGTTGCCTGATTGTTGGCCGATTGCCATTGCAACGGCCCCGCCGATTGAGCATAATCATTTCCGTCGTATGTTTTTCTGACTCTCGCTCAGAACCTGCAAATCAATTCTGCTGCCACCGTTGGGGAAAATTATGCTCAGATGGCTCTTGACCATTCTGATAGGTCTTTCTCTTTTGCCTGCTAGCGTCATGTTGTACTTTTATGATCCAGGCGCCTGGCCGATGGTGCTGCTTGTGTTCGGCCTCGCCTTGTTTTCTTTGCGTAAAGCCACCTGGATTTCCAGAAACGAGGAGTGCCCGGAATGCGGCAGGTCCTTTGCCAGGGACAAAGAAGAAGTGGTTAAGCATCCGGTGCGTTTCTGGAACATCGAAAGGCGCATCACCACCTATCGGCCGTGTAAGGAGTGTCGCCACCGGATGGATGTAAAGAAAAAAACCGTTCCGCGCTACTGGTTTGAGTCGCAAAAATAGCCCCAATTTTTTAGCGGAGTTGGTTCAACCAAGCCCGACTTCACCGCACTCGCTGGCACAACAAGTGTAGACAGGTTGGCTTTTCCTGCGAGAAGAAAAAAGCGACTTCCAGAAGGGCACTCGGGCGTTTTGCCGGGCCGCTTCGACCTCGACTTCATACGGTTTGTCTTGCAGGTTTTTCTGGATTTCCTCGGCCATTTGCAGATGCCATTCCCAGGACACAACAGCGTTGATTAACTGACTTTGAAACATGAGTTTACTCCCGTTTTGTGAATTTTTTGGATTCTACAATTTGGAGTGAACTCTAAGTCAAGGACGAAAATCAGGGCAATCTGCGGTCTGCGCCTGATGCCGAAACCCAGAAGAGAATGCCGACAATGAGGAAGGGCACGCTGTAGATCAATGCCGGGACGACGCTAAATGCGTTTAGACCTAGACTCAGAGAGCTGGCAAAGGACAGCATCCCCAGACCAAGGGCACAGCAAGCCACAATAGCACCGCCAACTTTTTCCCAACGCCAGGCGGCAAAATTGGCCAGGATTGTGCAAATGAGCAAGATCAAAATCGGGATAGCCAGCCCTTGGGGTTTATCTTCATTTGTGACAGCCAGAAACAGGATGAGTAGAAAGAGTCCGCCGGTTAGAATGCTGTAAAGCCGTGCGGCCCAACGCAGTGAGTGAGCATTTTGACTAGTAGATTTCATCGTTTATTCTCCTTTCCGACCGGAGAACAGGCGTCTCCGTGTCAGTATACCTCCCCCAGTATAAGAGCAAGATCGGACTTTTCTAGTAGGTGGCAGCGCTTTGTAGGGGAATCGCCGGTTAACTTGCCGCCGGAGCAAGCATCTCGGCCAGTTTGCGGAAGTGGTTCATATCGATCACGGTGCCGTTCAGGCGAGATTCTTCGGCGGCGAAGGCGAGCAGGTGGCTTTCCAGCGAGTCGCGGGCCGCGGTGAGGGGCGGCTGCTGGCCGCGCACCGCCTGGACAAAGCCGCGAATGATGCCCTCATCGCCGCCGCCGTGACCGCTGACCCCGGCGGGAATGGTGATCTTCTCTACCGTGTCGGTCAGATGATCGTGGATTTCGATCCAGCCGTTGACGTAATCAAACTTGCCGCGCAGGGTGGCGCGGGAGCCGTCGTAGCGCATGGTGCGGGACTCGTCGTGGGAGTGGCCGTGCATAAACAGCACCACGCTGGCACCGCTGGCAAACTGCATGTTGACGGTTTGATGGTCCACCACATCGTTATCGCACTGGTAGACACAACGGCCGTAACGGCCGTTTTCCAGCGCCAGTTGAATCCCTTCGACGGTTGGCTGGTTGGTGATTTTGCGCGCCCAGTTGAGGTGGATCGGTTCCAGGTAGTAGCGCCGCGCATCAAACGGGCAGTCGTCTGCCGCCGGGCAGGGGGCG
>CAUJGI010000008.1 GCA_963169155.1 Chloroflexota bacterium | reverse complement strand
TGGGCCTGGCAGATGGTGCAGCGTTACGGTGGCCCCAACAGCCGGGTTAACCGCGTCCTCACTGGCGATAAGGGCAGCCAACTGCACATTCTGTTTGGCGCGCCCGTTGCGCCAGATGCCCCGGAGCAGGCACTGCGCTGTGCCCTGGCTTTGCAGCAGCGACGGCCGTCTTTCATCACCTGCCAGCGCATTGGGCTGACGGTGGGGCGGGTGTTTGCCGGAGCCGTTGGCTCGATGAACCGCCGTGAGTACACCGTGGTGGGGCGCATGGTTAACCTCTCGGCCCGGCTGACCCAGATTTGCCCGCCGGACGGGATTTTGGTGGATGCGGCCACGGCCGTTCGTGTGCAGGCTCACATTACCAGCAGGCCGCTGCCGCCGGTGACGCTGAAAGGGCACGCTGAACCGGTGGCCATTTTCCAGGTGACGGGGGAACAAACGGCCGTCACCCAGGCCCAGGCGCGCTTCCAGCAGTGGCAGCAGCCCCCCGCCGGGCGCAGCAAAGAGCTAAAGCAGCTGTACAAACGACTGGCGGCAGCCACGGCGGGTGAAGGCGGTCTGCTGGCTGTTCACGGTTCCTACGGCAGTGGGCAGATGCCGTTTTTGGCGGCAGGCGTGCGTGATTGGCTGGCGGCAGGCGGGCATGCCCTGGTGGGCGTTTGCCAGCAGCACACGTCTGATATGCCGTATGCGCCCTGGACCTCAGTCTGGCGCGACTTTTTTGAGCTGACGGCCGAAATGACCCCAGCAGAGCAACTGCTCCAGGTGACTAACCGGGTCTACCAGCTGACGCCCGACGCGCCGCATGCCCTGAATTTGTGGCGTGAACTGTTGGGCGTGCCGCTGCGCTCCACGGCGCTGCTGCTGGAACTGCCCGCGGTGGTGCGGCAGATGCGCCTCTTTAAGCTGGTGATGAAAAGCTTGCGGGAGGCGGTGAAGGAACGGCCGTATCTCATTGTGCTGGAAGATATTCACCTGGCGGACCAGGCGTCGCTGGATTTGCTGGATGCATTGGTGCAGCAAAGCCGCGACCTGCCCTTGCTGCTCCTGGTGACGTACCGCACGGGCGCCAACCTGAATTTCCATACCCTCAGCCAGCCGGGCAGCCGCCAGATTGCCCTCAACGATTTTACGCCGCAGCAGGCGCGCCGCCTGATTCGTGAGCGGCTGGGGACCGACCAGCTGCCGCTGCTGCTGGAGCAGCGCCTGGGGCTGCGTGACCGGCAGGGGCGCGAATCGGCCGTTAATCCGCTCTTTTTGGAGGAATCGCTCCAGCTCATGCTGTCTTTGCAGGTGGTGGAGCTGGACAAAAACAAGTATGGCGACGGCCGTTTGCGCATCAACGAAGTGGAGCTGGCCAAGATGCAGGTATCGGACACCATCTACACACTGCTGCTGTCTCGCCTGGACCAGCTGCCGGCCGCCGAGCGCGGCCTGCTGCAAACCGCCTCGGTGATTGGCCGCGAGTTTGACCTGACCACGCTGGTGGCCATTTCGCCGGGACTGAGCCGGGAAACGGCCGTTGAACTGCTCAATACCCTGGTACAAACCGACCTGGTGCAGCAGCTCTCTGCCGGTTTGGCCCCGATATACCTGTTCCAGCACAACCTGGTGCACGAGGTGGTGTACCAGAGTCTGACCTATGCCCGGCGGCAAACGCTGCACGCCACCATTGCCGAGCTCATCATTCGTCAATCTGGCGAATTGCTGCCCACGCAATATCCCGTTCTGGCCTACCATTTCAGCCAGACAAACCAGCACCTGGACGGTCTGAAGTATGCCCTGGCTGCGGCCAACGATGCCGAGACGACGCACAACTATCGCGGCGCGGCTGAATTTTTCAAGCAGGCGGCCAATCATTTGGAGGCGTTGGGCGAGAAGGCAGCGTGGGAAACGGCCGTGTCCGTTTGTGTCGCGCGTGCCCGGCTGCTGCTCCGCCTGGGGCAGTTTGGCCAGGCCAGCTTGATGGTTGCGGAAGCCATGAAGCTCTGCCTGGACCATAACGCAATCGAAAAGACACTGGGGCTTTACAACCTGACGGCCGAAATCCGGCTGCGCCAGGCGCGGTATACCGAGGTTCCTGGCTTAACCAACAAGGTCATCAACTCCTTGCTGGCAGACACGCCGCCAGTCCAGCAGGGACAGGCATACCTGTTATGGGGTCAGGCGTTGGCCGCGCTGGGTGATTGGGCCGCCGCGCAGCGCAAGTTGAGCCACGCCGAGACCATTTTGCTGACTGATCCCCAACCCCGCCTGACTGCACCGTTGTTCATGGCCCTGGCCGATGTGCACACCCAGCGCCAGCTGGACGACACGGCGCTGTTCCCCCTGGAAACGGCTCTCTCGCTGTTGGCTGACGAAACCGACCCGCTGCTGTGGGGCCAGGTGCAGCTCACGTTATCGCAGGTGCTGCTGCGGCTGGGTCGGGCAGATGCAGCGTTGACGGCGGCGGAAACGGCCGTTTCCCGGCTCCGCGCCGCAGGGACCAATTTGCTGGCGCACGGGTTAACCCACCGGGCGGCGGTGTACATCTACCTGGGCCAATTTGAAGCGGCGCTGGGCGATTTGCAGATGGCCGGTGAGCTGTTCGACGGCATGGACGACGTGGCCGGGCAGCTCAAGCTGTACCTGCTGTGGGGCGTGGAATACCACGGTCGGCAGGGCGACTGGCGGCAGGCGCGGCGGCGGCTGGTGCGCGTCGGTCAGCTGCTGACTGCTCAACCCAAAGACGACGGCATGGTGATGCAGGAAGGTATCCGGCTGTGGTTGGGCATGGGGCTGGTGGCGCTGCACTCGGCGCGCTGGGACCAGGCCCGGTCGCTGCTGCAAAAGGTACTGACGGCCGTTGCCTCGCGCCAATTTGTTTGGTGGCAGCCAGCGGCATACTACACCTGGGGGCAGCTGCTGTTGGCTACGGCAGGCGAAGGCGTGGCGCGGCAAACGGCCCTGGTCGAGGCGTTTCGTTCCTTCCAAAAAGGGTTTCAGGCGGTTCAGACGGGTGGCTGCCCCGATGAGCTACCGCTTCTGCTGCTGCAAATGGGATTAACGGCCGTTGAGCTGGGCGATACGCGCGGCTGGGATTATTTGGAAACGGCCGTGGAAGCGGCCCGCCAACGCGCCCGCCACACCGACCGACAACAAGTGCAGCAACAGGCCCGCCTGGCCCTGCACCACGCCCCAGACCCACACCTGCGCCAGCTCGGTCAATCCCTCATGCGCCAATCCGAGGCGTGATTGTTCACTGAATTCGGTTCGAAAGTTTAGGGGCGGTGCTATAAAATAGAGCTTTATGCTACCGAGTATTGAACACATCCAATTTGAAGAGAACAAAGAACGCCTGAAGATTGTGCTGCCGGTGAAAAAGCACTGGATTTATCTGGTCCTGTACAGCATCATGCTGCTGGTCTGGGTAGGTATGTTTATCTACGGCCTGAGTTTCACCTGGCAAATTGCTTTCTCCGGCGAGCGATTTGCGTTTGCCTTTACCGTCATGCTGGCGGGATTGCTGTATGTTTTGTTTCGTCTGGGCAAGGTGGTGTGGGGGCAGTGGCAATATTACGCCGCCAACCGGGAAATTTTATTCATCCACAAGGAAATGCTGATCATGCGGCGGCCAGTCTCCATTTTTGGCATTACTACCGCCTATGATCGGGCACACGTAACGCCGTTTTATTACAGCGAAAAGCACAACTGCCCGGCCTTCGATTACGGCCACCAGCACATTTATTTTGGGCATGATCTGCCGATGGACCCGGCGAACCGGCTGCTTGGCTATCTCAATGCCCGCTACTATCCCCATCGTGATGAAGATGACGACTAGACAAAGGTCGGCATGAACCGAGTGAGTGAAGAAAGATTGGCTACAGGCGATATGCTGCGTCAGCTGGCAGCCTATATTCCAGTTACGCTGGCGGATCGCATTATGCGCCAGGGGCTGCCAACGCCTGGCGAACCATACGCGCTGCAAGCCGCCACGCTGTTCTCCGATATTTCTGGCTTTACCAGCATGTCGGAAGAGCTGGCTTCGGACGGGCCGCGTGGGGCGGAAGAGCTGAACCGCGTTTTGCTGGTGACCTTCACGGCGATGATCGACGTGATTCATGAGCTGGGCGGTGCGGTGAATCATTTTTACGGCGATGCCATGTCGGTCTATTTTCCCGACACGGACGGTACGGCCGCTCAGCGCGCCCTGTTTTGTGCCCAGATGATGCAGCAGCTGATGCTCACCAGCTTCAACCGCGTGGTGACCAATCGCCCCCCCGGTAAACATCCCTTCTTTGAGCTGACGATTAAGATTGGCGTGGGCTACGGCCGTTGCCAGGAACTCGTTGTGGGCCATGCCCAGCACAGCCTGGAATTTGTGCTGACGGGAACGGCCGTTGACGAAGCGGCGATGGCCGAACGGCAGGCCAGCTCCGGGGACATCATCGCCAGTGCTGCCGTGCTGCGGCAGGCGGGGCTGCCCGCAGAAGCAGCGTTTCAGAAGGTGGCAACGGCCGTGCCGCGCCCCATGGCCCATCCCATTCTCCACTGGTCAAATTATGACGAGGCGGCTCAGCAGCGCCTGGTAGAAGTTATTTTGCCTTTTGTTCCGCCTGCGCTCTATCGTCGGCTCGTTTCTACCGGGGCTACGGAAATTGCCGAGCACCGCCCG
>CAUJGI010000007.1 GCA_963169155.1 Chloroflexota bacterium | reverse complement strand
CGCCCCATCCCCGACCCCGACCTGCAAAAATTCCCCCACGTCGCCGTGCCCGTGGCCGACCTGCTGCCCGATTTTCCGCATCCTGAGACTGGTGAACCGCTGGGTGAACTGTCAAGAAGGTTGTTGGACGAGGTGGTGAGGGAGTACGGCCGTTCCCCCCTGACCAAACTCTAATCACCCAGTCACCCATTCAGTGTCAAACTCACCGGACAATGATCCGATCCCATCACTTCCGCGAGGATAGTGGCTTCGGCGATGCGTGGGGCTAAGTCAGGGCTGGTGAAGAAGTAATCTAGCCGCCAGCCGACGTTCCGTTCGCGCGCCCCACCGATTTGGGTCCACCAGCTGTACGCGCCGGTTTGCTCCGGGTACAGGTGACGAAAGCTGTCGATGTAGCCCTGGGCTACGATCTCATCCAGCCAGGCGCACTCCTCCAGCAAAAAGCCCGTTGTGCCGCGGTTTTGTTTCGGCCGTGCCAGGTCGATCTCCTTGTGCGAGGTGTTGACATCGCCACAAAAAATCACCGACTTGCCAGAGGCGATCAGGTCATTGCACAGCCCCAGGAAGGCAGCTTTGTAGGCCATCTTGAACGGCACCCGGCTGTGATCGCGGCTGCCGTTGGGGAAGTACGCGCCGATGAACACAAAGTCGTCGTACTCGGCAATGATGGTGCGGCCTTCACGGTCGTACTCCGCAATGCCCAGGCCGATTTGCACAAATTTCGGCTCTGTTTTGCTGTAGAGGGCCACGCCGCTGTACCCTTTTTTCTCGGCCCAGGCCCAGTAGGTGTGGTAGCCGTCGGGCTGGCGCAGTTCGGTGGGCAGCTGATCCGGGTGGCACTTGGTTTCTTGCAGGCTCAGGATGTCGGGCTGGGTCTGGTAGAGCCAGTCGAGGAATCCTTTTTTGTGGGCAGCCCGCAGGCCGTTTACATTCCAGGAATAAAGTGTGGTTGTCATGCGCTGATTGTACCGACTTTGGCGGAATGGGAAACAGAAATCACGAATTCGACGAATGAACGAATCGGACGAATCTTATTAGGAATATTCGTTTAATTGGTGGAATTCGTGGAATTCGTGGTTGGCTTTATCCCTGGACGGTTTGTTTGAAGTGGTGCAAGCCGCGCTGGTGGGCGGATTTTTGCAGGGTGCGCATGAAGTTGTAGTTGCGGGCGGGTTCTTCGGGGGTGGGGCGGGAGATGGCGTGCACGGTGAGGCGCAGCTGGTTATCGGGGGTCCACTCCAGGCAGGCGGTCCATTCACCTTGCTCGACGTGGGTTTCTACAGTGACGAAAGTGAAGCCGTAACGACGCGGTTCGGTGATGACTTCGCGCACCTCGTTCATGGCGATGACGTCTACCACTGGCTTGCCAAACAGCGAAAAAACGTGGATGCGCTGCACGATGCGGTCGCCCACCTGCGCCCAGCGGTTCCACAGGCCAAAATCGCTGACGTGGCTGAGCACATCGTGGGGGTAAAACTGGTAGCGCATGAGAAGGTCGGCGGCTTTGCGGAAGAGACGGCCGTCTTCATCCACCCCCAATTCCAATTCGTAGCTGTCTATATGCCAACCGGTATCGATTGGTTGGCCCGGTTGGTAAGAGACGGCCGTATCGTTCCAGATGTCTAAATATTTGACATCACAGCAGCCATCGTCAAACCAATTTAACTTTGCGGTTGTGAGAAATTTCATCACTACTTCTTCCTTCCGAGCCAACAGATGACCTGCATTATAGACAATCTAGTACCAAGTGGGAGTTCCTCTTTAGTCCTATTCTAATCATGAGCCGGGACCCACCACAATGGGCAAAGGGTGTGACCTTGGGCTAAAACGGCCGTAGTAGAGTGAAAGATGAGTGAATTTTTGGCAGTTGGCCATTTTGTTGGCGATTGCGCGGCAGAATGTTAAGGTTAGGCCATGTTTTCACTCAACCTGCGCCAAACGATGGTTCAACAAATTGACAAAGCGGTTTTGTACGGCCTCAACCGCCGCGTGTCTGACTCGCTAGAGACCAGCATCAGCAATGCGCCCCAGCTGGAGGCGGTGCTGGCCGAAACAGAGGTGGATACCCGGAAAACGGCCGTTTACAACCTCACCGCTCCCGGAGAGCATGCCATCTTCCTGCAAACGCCGATGGGCGAGATTGTTTGCCGGGTGCGGGTGCGCCTGGCGGTGGACCCGGCCGCGCCGCTCTTGCTGTTCCATCATGGCTTCAACGAATATCCCTACACCAACAGCTGGCGGCGGCTTTTTCCCACGGCCGTTCCTCTGCCGGTGCATTCGGTTTGTGTGCAGGCACCGTTCCACGACAAATGGCAAGACCCCGTGCAGAAAGGGTTTGCCTCCATCCGCAGCATATACCAGATTTTTGCCGGGTCGCTGCGCCTCATGGAGCTGATGCAAAGCCGGTTTGAGGCTGAAGGTGCCGCCTACACGGTCGCTTCTGGCGTCAGCTGGGGCGGCATTACCAGCCTGCTGTACGAAGGCCTATTGCAGCAGACGCGCGGCGTCATTCCCATGCTGGCCTCGCCCAACCTGGCCCGCGTCATTTGGGACACGTCGGACCTGTTTGGCCGTCCCTTACACCTGACACAGGCCGAACTCCAGCAGCACCTGGACTTTACGCCGTACTGCCGCCAGTGCGCCGCCGACCGGGTTTTCCCGCTGCTGGGCGAAAACGATCTCTTTTTCCGGCTGGAAAACCATGCGGAACTGTTTGCGGAACGGCCGTTGGTCACCATTCCTGCCGGGCACATCTCGGCCATGTGGCACAGCGCCTCCATGCGCGATCATATCCTCTCGATTTTGGCCCACATCGCCCGCCGCGAAGCCCACTAACCATTCCTTCTGGCTGTCACCAAACTGTGAGATGACTGTTAGGAACCTGGACGAACTGGTCCAGGTTTTTTGTTTATACTGCCACGCATCTAAAAGTTGTGCCTGTTGCTGGGGAGCCGGGAGGAAATGATGTTTCGCATGTTGTACCGCGTGGGGCTGCTGTTGGGGGCGGCCATCCTGGCGCTGTTTGTTGGTGCCCGACTGATTCACCACTTTGATCCCTATCGCCTTGTGACTGAAAATTTACTGGGCCAGATTGCCGCCGAGCCGCAGCGCACCGTGCGCCTGCACCAGTACGGCACGCTGGCCGATCAGCTGCGCCAGATGCTGCACACGGAGGATGCGGCCGTTGTGGCCAACTGGCTGGACGATACTGGCGCAGCCACGCTTGTGGATATGCCGCTTGTGGGGCGAAATGTGCAGGTGCTGGTGTGGGGTGTGGATACGGCCGTTCACCAAATCGCCGCCTTTGATGAGGATATGGAGGCGATCGAAGCCGCCGAATCGCTGTCGCGCGATCTGGCCCGGCTGCACTTTTACGACATTGATCGGGGCGATGTGGTGCTGGCTGACCTGGCCATGCAGAGTCGGCACGTCTCGCGCAGTCTGGATGACGTGAGCGAGGGATTGGGGGAGGTGGCTACGGCCGTTGCCGCCGTCACCACTTTGCCTGCTCTGGACACCATGCAGCAAGAAATGGTCGATTGGCAAGATGGCCTGCATACGTTTTCGGCGAACGGCGGCTTTCTGGGTACCGGGGCCAGCCTGGCCGATACCGCTGCCCAGTTGATTGCCGCTACCACCCGCAGCATCGACGCATGGCAAGGGGTTCCGGCCAATATGCGGGCCGTCAAGCAGCAGATAGATGGCGACCTCACCTGGCTGGACGGTTTTACGCAGCAGGTCGAAGCCGCCAACGTGGTCAACGAGCGCTGGCAGTTTGACACGCTGCGCCTGCTGCCCCGTTTTGTCGCTGAGTTCCACCGGGTTCTGCTGATGGGCGTGATTGGCAGTTTGCTGTTGGCGCTGCTGGGCTGGGTTGTGGATGTGTGGGGAATGGCCGTATCCCACCGGCAGCGCGCTGCAACAGATACCCCAACGCCACAGCCGCAGTTGTCGCCGCGCCTGGCCTTTTGCTGGCCAGACGGCCGTCGTGAATGCCAGGAGCTGCCCGCGGTGGGCGAGCTGACCATTGGCAACATCGCCATCCGGCGGGCA
>CAUJGI010000006.1 GCA_963169155.1 Chloroflexota bacterium | reverse complement strand
GTGACCGTGGGTGTCACACTCTGGCGGTTGTATCAAAAACCGGAGAGCATTGTCGCCTCCCGGTAGTCACCATTTATTGCACACAAAGACCCATATTTTGCGTATGGAGAATAACTTTTGGCATCGGCCTGATCTGACATGAGACCGAGTGGATTCAATTTTACAAGGAGTATAACCGATGATTGAAATTAAGAATTTGAAGAAATATTACGGCGCTGACAACAGCATTAAAGCTGTGGATGATGTCTCGTTCATTTGCCCGGACGGCCAGATTACCGGGCTGCTAGGCCCCAATGGCGCGGGCAAAACCACCACCCTGCGCATGATCTCTGGCCTGATCAAGCCGATGTCCGGCACGGTGATCGTGGACAACCACGACGTCACGCATGATCCGCGCGCCGTGCGCCAGACCTTGGGTGTGCAGGCCGACATGAACGGCGTCTATCCCCGGCTGACACCACGGGAGCAGTTTCGCTATTACGGCCGTTTCTACGGCCTCAAAGGAAAAGAGCTAGAAAACCGCATCGACGCCATCATTGCCGAGCTGAACATGGAAGAGATTGCCGAGCGCCGCGCCGAAGGGTTTAGCCGCGGCCAGCGGCAGAAAATTGTGCTGGGTCGCGCCCTGGTGCACAACCCGCCCAACATCATCATGGATGAGCCAACCAACGGGCTGGACGTGATGGCCGTACGCGACACTCGCCAGAGTATTCGTGCCCTGCGCGACCAGGGGCGCTGTGTGCTCTTCAGCACTCACTACATGGACGAAGCCGAACGGCTCTGCGACAACATCGCCATCATCGTAGGCGGCAAAATTGTTGCGTTTGGCACGCCAGCTGACCTGATGGCCCGCACCGGCAAGGACAATCTGGAAGACGCCTTTGTGACTTTAGCGGGCCGGGAAGGTTTGCTGCGCAGTGAATACGGCCGTACGCAAAACCCTGTATAAGAAGTGGCTAGGGGCTGGTTCAACTCTCCCACTAACAAACCATCAACTAGCAAACTAAAACGAGGAAATAACATGTTCAACAACATTTTTAATATCTGGCAAAAAGAACTTTTAGACATCGTGCGCGACGGCAAAGGGCTGCGGCAAACGCTGGTTGTGCCGCTCATCTTGGGCATTTTTTATGCCGTGCTGAACCCCCTGCTTGGTTCCCTGATGGAATCGCGCCAGGAGGGAACATTGGTCCTGCCAGTACAGGGGCTCGAATACGCCGGGCAGGATTTCATCGACACCTTTGCCCGCTTCGATATCGAGTTGGAGCCATTCGAGGGCGATCTGGAAGCGACCATCACCAGCGCCGAAGAGGCGGCCGGTCTGATATTTACTCCCGGCTTTGGCGAAAATGTAGCGAACGAGGAGGAAGCTACGCTGATCGTGCGGACCAATACCACCTCGGGGGGATTATTTGGCGGCGGCCTGTCGCTTAACCGCCTGGAGTTGGCGCTCAATGCCTACAACCAGCGAATCACGACCCAGCGGCTTACAGAGCGGAATATCGACCTGAATGTCCTGGCTCCCGTTACCCTTGATGCTGAGGACCTGGCTTCCCCGGCGCAGCGAGCTGGCGCAGCCGCCTCGTTCTTTTTGCCCATCTTAGTGGCAATTAGCGCCGTGCAGGGCGGCATGTTCATCGCCATCGACGTAACCGCGGGCGAGAAGGAGCGCGGTACGCTGGAATCGCTGTTGGTAACGCCCAGCAGCGATGTGGAGATTTTTGTCGGCAAACTAGCGTCTGTGTTTACGGTAACGGGCATCCCCATCATCCTGACGCTTTTTGGTTTCTGGGGGGCCAGCCTTCTGCTGCCCGAGTCCATGACCGAGGGGGCGGGCGCACTGCCGCTAGGCGTCATTGTGCAGGCCATCCTGGTTTCGCTGCCGCTGGCCCTGTTTGCCAACGTCATCCTTATGGTCATCAGCATCCGCACCAAAACGTTTAAGGATGCCCAGTCAGCCCTGACCCCGGTGATGTTTGGCGTGATGTTCACCGCCATCGCTGCCGCTTTTGTGCCACCAACCGGCGCCAGCCTGGCTTACCTGATTCCCGTCTATGGCACGTCGGCCGTGGTGGGCACCCTGACGCTGGGTGGCATCATTCCGGCCAACGCGGTGCTGTTCAGCGTGATCGGCAACGTTTTAGCTACCGTCGTGGGCGTCATCCTGGCCATGCAAATCTTCAACCGGGAACGGCTGCTGTACAGCATGTAAAGCGTTTTGTTGAACTTTCTCACCCAAGCCTACTGGTGCCACTCGTTGAGCCAGCGAATCTGGCCTGACCATTCTTCGGCACTGGTTTGGGTGAGAAGGTTGTCCAGGGCAGCGATGAGGCTGGTTAACTGCCAGCTTCGTTGCGCCGCCAAAACGATGCCCGCATGTTGAGGAAACCGTCGAGCAAGCAGTTGAAAATCGCGAATGTTGAAGGTGAAGAGAATACGGCCGTTAACCGCTGCGCGCAGCAGCTGTACTTCATCACTGGCATCCAGGGGCATCCATTCATTGGGCGTGCGCGTGACGTCATGGCCGCGCTGCCGCAGCGCTTTTTGCAGCGCCCGCATTGAGGTGTCGGCATCGAGGTGTAGGCGTGGCTGGGACATGACGTAAAATGCACAAAAGCAAACTTAAGCAGATGCTTCCAGCGCTGCTTCTACTTCAATGGCCAGATCAATTTCCTGGCGGTGCACCTCGTAAAAAGCGAGTGCTTCTTCCACCTGGCTTGCTTGCAACGTATACTGCTCGGCAATCTCCGCAGAAGAGAGCTGCCACTGATGTGCAGCCACCACAATCGTTTGCACACGGACGGCCGTTCCACGCAAAACGGCCGTTATGCTGCCGCTGGCACCACGCCGGTAGGTAATGCCTGGAAAGTTCGGATCATCCAGCTGCTGCCCCAGAGACCCCACCTTCTCCGAAACGGCCCACAGGATAAATTGATTGAGGGAAACACCCTGTTTTTCGGCCCAGGTCTCTGCATCTTGCTTCAGCTGCGCCGGTAAGTTAAGCGGATATCGTGCCATGAGAACCTCCAAAGCGATGTCATATACCACATCATATAACACATCTCTTGCTGGGTCAATTGGGAAACTTAATCAAATTCGGTGGGCAGATGGGGATTGTGATAGTGCTGAAACAGGGTGTGAATTTGGTCGCGCGTAACACGATCGGTGGAAAGGTTTAGCGGCAGCCCATCTGGTGGGAAAAAGGCAACCTTGTCTGTTTCCAGGCTGGTTTGCGGTTTGCCGCCGACCAATTCGCAGTAAAAAAACAGTTTGTAGATGTGCTGGAGATACGGCCGTTCCCCCCACAAATTCCGGTCATAACAGGCAACCAGCTTGATCGGTTTGGTGAGATAACCTGATTCTTCAAGGATTTCTTTGGTAACGGCCGTGCTCGGCGCTTCCCCCACATCGATCCAGCCACCTCACCCTCTCACCCCTACCCCTGGCGGAAGCGCAAATGCACCGCTCCCAGGTGAATCTCATCGCCGTCGTTGAGCTGGATGCCATACTCGGGCACCTGCCGCTCGTTGACCCAGGTACCGCTGGTGCTCTG
>CAUJGI010000005.1 GCA_963169155.1 Chloroflexota bacterium | reverse complement strand
CTAGTTTGGGCTGGTAAACGGCCGTTTCCAACGTCAGCTTGCCCGGGGTAAAGGTGCGCCCTGCTGGATTTTGCCCGATTTCGGTGTACAGCTCCGGGCGGCGGCTGGCAAACACGTCGGTGCCATCGGGGCGCTGCTTGTTGTTGGCCAGGGTTGGATCGATATCGGCGACCACCACCGCTTCCCGGTCGCGCGGCCCTTTGGCCAGCACCGTGCCGTCCGGGGCCACAATCTGGCTCTCGCCTGCGCCGTCCAGAAATTCCATCGGGATGTTGGTCGCCTGGCTCACCGGCTCACGCAAAAATTCAGGAATAAGCGAACCGACCTTGTTGGCTGCCACGACAAAGACGCGGTTTTCAGCGGCGCGCACCGGCACATGCAGCGCTGCCTCGTCGCGGGCAAAGGAGTTGAGGCTGTTGCCCAAAATTTGCGCCCCACGCAGCGCCAACCCGCGCGGCGTCTCATTGATCACGCCATCCATGCAGGCGTAGGTGCCCATCAAGCCAAACGGCGTTTCGATCAGCGGAGCGGCGCTTTGGGCGCGGGCCAAAAAGTCGTTTTCATGGCCGATCAGCACCTGCTTGTCGGAACTGCCCACAAGACGGCCGTTTGGATCATACGCCAGGCTGGTGCCGGTAGCCGCGCCGTCTGCCCGCTGTAAGGTGACGTTGACCACGATGTAGCAGCTGTGTTCGCGGGCTTTGGTGGCTACGGCCGTTAAAAATTCCCCATCCAGCGTCACCGACACGTTAAAACAGTGCGCCTTGTCCTCGTACCAGCTCAGGTAATTGCAAAATTCCGGCAGCACGATCAGGTCTGGCTTCTCCCCTGCCGCCTGGTCAATCATGCGCAAACAGGTAGCCAGATTGACCTCCAACTCATGCCCTACGTGAAACTGAACGGCCGCTACGCGGACTGTATTTGCCATGCCACACCTCGCTTTGCTTTTGGATTTTTAGAATTGAAGTGATAGTATTGTTATAATGTCGGATTGTTATAACATTATAAAGGCATTTTTCGATTGAGCAAGAAAAAACAGGACGCGGGGATTGTGTGAATGAGTGTCCAGTGGACCGTAAAACGTGATGCGCCTACCTCACGTTTCACGTTTTACAATACCAAAAAAATCAGCGTGAATCAGCGTCCCATTCATCTTTTAAGAGACAATTATGAATAAATCGCTACCTGTTCTCATCGTGGGCGCTGGCCCGGTGGGGCTGTCGCTGGCTACGGCCCTGGCACGGCAGGGCACCGCCGTGCAGCTGTTTGAAGCCCAGCCAGAGCTGCCCGACGAGATTCGCGCCAGCACTTTTCATCCCGCCACGCTGGAAATGTTGGCCGAGTGGGGCGTCGTCGAGCCTATTTTGGCCAACGGTCAGCGGGTGGATCGGCTGCTGTATTGGGAACGGCAAACACGCGCCCTGATTGCCGCCTTTGATTACCAGCTCATCGCCGACGACACGCCGTACCCGTTCCGCCTGCAATGTCCGCAGCACATTGCCACCCGCGTTTTGAAGCCGCTGCTGGAACAGTCACCCTGCGCCGACGTTTACATGGGGCACCGCTACCTGGGCCACACTGATTTTGGCACCCACGTGGAAGCCCAGTTTGAAACGGCCGTTGGCACCCAAACCGTCCGTGGCAGCTATCTTTGCGGGGCCGATGGCGCACGAAGCAGCGTACGCAAACAGCTCCAGCTCGGCTTCGAGGGCATGACCTACGCTGATCGCTTCCTGCTGGTCGGCACAGATTTGGATTTACGGCCGTATTTCCCCCACATCGGCCCGGTCAACTACATCTTCGACCCGGCTGAATGGGTGGTGGTACTGCACCTCCCCGATTTGGTGCGACTGGTTTTCCGCATGCGACCAGATGAAGATGAGCGTGAAGCGCTGGCGGAAACGGCCGTGCGCCCCCGCCTGGCCCACTTTATTGGCGAAAAAACCAACTGCCGCATTCACATGACCTCCGTCTACAGCGTGCACCAACGCGTGGCCGACACCTTCCGCGTGGGGCGCACCGTGCTGCTGGGCGATGCCGCCCACATCAACAGCCCGGCAGGCGGCATGGGCATGAACAGCGGCATCCACGACGCGCACAACCTGGCCGACAAACTCAGCCGCGTCCTCAACGGCGAACCAGAAACGCTGCTTGATCAGTACAGCACCGAGCGCCGAGCTGCCGCCCGCGAGCTCATCCAGGCGGAGTCGCACAAAAATTACCAGGATTGGACGGCCGTAGACGACACTTACCGCCACCAGCGCAACGAACAGCTGCGCATCACAGCTGCCGATCCAGCCCAGGCCCGCGCCTACCTGCTCCGCGCCTCTATGCTGGCCAAACGAATTTAGAGAGGAAGCGTGAAATGCGAGGGATGAAACGTGAGGTCGCTCTTTTCACGTTTCACGCATCAAAAAAGGTGATTCCATGCGTGAAGTAAAGACCTACGGCCTATTTGTGGATGGTGTGGAACGGCCGTCGACCACCCAATCCACCTTTGCCGTCACTGCCCCGGCCGATGGCACGCTGGTGGGCTGGGCCGCGCGCGGCAATGAGGTGGATGTGGCGACGGCCGTAACCGCCGCCCGCCGCGCCTTTCCTGCCTGGGCCAACCTGCCCCCGGCCGACCGGGAGCGCCACCTGCTGCGCGCCGCCGATCTGCTGGAAGCCCGCGCCGCCTCCTTACACGATCTGATCATCGACGAAAGCGGCTCCACCATTCGCAAGGCCCGCTTTGAGGTGAGCTACAGCGCCAACCTGCTGCGCGCCGCTGCCGGGGAGGCGCGGCGGCTCTACGGCGACACCTTCCCCAACGACAAACCGCACCGCCTCTCGCTGGTGCTGCGCGAGCCGCTGGGCGTGGTGGCCGTCGTGTCGCCGTTCAACGGCCCGCTGGTGCTGCTGGTGAAGATGGTCGCCTTTGCCCTGGCAGCGGGCAATAGCGTCATCGCCAAGCCATCGGAAGAAACGCCGCTGATTGCCGTGGCGCTGGCCCGCATTTTGCACGAGGCGGGGCTGCCGCCGGGCGTATTTAACGTGGTCACCGGCTACGGCGCGGAATGCGGACGGCCGTTAATTGCCCATCCCAACATCAACGGCATCGCCTTCACCGGCTCCACGGCAACCGGCGTACGTATCATGCAGGCCGCCGCGCCGCACATGCACCGGCTGCAACTGGAGCTGGGCGGCAAAAATCCGCTGCTGGTGCTGGCCGACATGGACCCGGAATCGGCCGCCGACATCGCCGCAGCGGGCGCATTTTTCCATGGCGGGCAAATTTGTATGGCCAGCGCCCGCCTCATTGTAGAGGAAAAAATCGCCCGCCCCTTTGCCGAAGCGCTGGCCCGCCGGGCGGCCTCGCTGCACCTGGGCGACCTGCGTGACGAACGCACCGCGTACGGCCCGCTGATCAACGCTGCTGCCCTGGAAAAGGTGCAAGATCATGTAGCCACGGCCGTTGCTGCTGGCGCGGAACAGCTTACCGGCGGTCAGGTACACGAGGGGCTTGTGTTTCAACCGACCGTACTCTGGCAGCCGCCGCATGAAACGGCCGTCTGGTGCGAAGAAACGTTTGGGCCGGTGGTGGCGGTAACGGCCGTTCCCGACCTGGAGACAGCCATTGCCCTGGCCAACGAGAGCCAGTATGGCCTCAGCGCCGGGGTGCTGACCAACAACATGGTGCGCGGCCTCACCGCCGCTCGCCGGATTCGCTGTGGCGCGGTGCACGTGGGCATGCACTCCTTCCAGAGCGATGCCCTGGCCCCGGTGGGTGGCTTTGGCCTGTCGGGCATCGGTCGGTCGGGTGGCAAATACAGCATTGAGCATTTCACCGAACTGAAATGGATCAGCGTGGAACTTGGCGAGGTGTGACGATGAGCGAGCCATCTTTGACCGAAAATTACAGCGGGGTGTTTGACGGCCGTATCGGTTTTGGCCAGAAACCGGCGGTGCTGGTGGTTGATTTTATTCGCGCATACACAACGCCTGGTTCACCACTGTTTGCGCCAGATGTGGTAACGGCCGTTGCCGAAACCCAACCGTTACTCCAGCTGGCCCGCCAGCAGGCCGTCCCCGTGATTTACACCAACGTGTACTACGACGTCAGCGGCCTTTCCGGTGGCCTCTTTGTGCAAAAGGTACCCCTGCTGCGCCAGCTCGTGCCCGGCGAACCGCTGGCCGAAATTGTGCCGGAACTGGCCCCCAACCCGCCAGACGTGGTCCTGACCAAGCAGTACGCCAGCGCCTTTTTTGGCACCTCTCTGGCCGCCCTGCTCACCAGCCAGCGCATCGACACGCTGATTGTCACCGGTTGTTCAACAAGTGGCTGTGTACGGGCAACGGCCGTTGATGGCCTGCAGCATGGCTTCCGCGTCATCGTCCCCCGCGAATGTGTTGCCGACCGCCACCGCGCCCCCCACGACGCCAACCTGTTCGACATCCACAGCAAATACGGCGACGTGGTCAGCAAAGCAGAGGTCATTGCTTATTTGCAAAGCGCAAGGCCCATTTGAGCGACAGAGCACACCGGGGACACAGATAAAAGAGAAAATTTTCTAAATCCCCTGTGCCCCTTGGGTTTGCCCATTTTTAACTTTGGGTTTTGGTAAACGGGCAAACCTTGAGGGTTCGTTTCCTGATCAAAATTTATTTGTGAACGAACCCTTTGTAGTCAATCATTCTTTGACAAAGACAGCCCGAATGATTATGCTAGCGCCACGAATTTGTCATAACGTCATGATATTTGCCAATTGCATTGGAATGTGAAGCGAGACACCTATGAGTACGATTGATCGGTCATCGCCGCTGCCGCTGTACCACCAGCTCAAGCGAATTTTGCTGGATAAAATTGAGCAAAACGAGCTGCAAGAAGGGGATTTGCTGCCCAGCGAGCAAGAGCTGCAAGACAGTTACGGCCTCAGCCGCACCACCGTGCGCCAGACGCTCAGTGATCTGGTGAACGAGGGCTGGCTGCACCGGGAGCGGGGGCGTGGTACGTTCATCACCCGGCCTAAGTTCATGCACAATCCGGCGCAGCGCATGGGGGCAAGCCTCTATTTGCAGCAGGAAGGGCTGGAACCGGGCTGGGAGTTGATGGACAAAGCCTGGGTACCCTGTCCTCCAGGGCAGGAGACCCGCTTCCACCTCCCTGCCGACACAGAGCTGTTCCGCATACGCCGACTGCGCCTGGCCAACGGCAAACCGATTGGCTACCACGTTGCCTACGTTCCGCCCGGCATCGCCGAGTATATCAACCATGACGCCCTCACCGAAGGCGGCTCGCTGCGCTATTTGCGCACCGCACCGCAAATGGAGGGCAGCCATACCCACCGCACCATCGAGGCGGGGGCCGCCCAGCAGGAAGAAGTTGATTTGCTGGGGATGAAGCTCGGTCAGCCGGTGCTGCTCATTGAGCGCCTCGTCCTGGCGGCCGATGGCACGCCCCTGGAACTCCTCTGGGCCACCTACCGGGGGGATCGGTTTAAGTATCAGGTTGTGATCTAAATGTAGGGGCAGATTGGTCCAATCTTTGAGATTGGACCAATCTAAAAGTAGCTAAAATTCACGCAGCAAACGGCCGCAGCCATACACCTTGTCTTCAATCCCATTTTCACGCAGGGCCATCCACCACGTGGCTGCGTTGATGGCAATCACCGGCTTGCCCAGCCAGCGCTCCGCCTCATCGGCCAATTGCACCATGCTCAAGTTGGTACCTACCTGCACCAGCGCATCGATGTCGTCGCCATCCAGCTCGATCAGCGCTTCGCGCAGCACCGCTTCCGGCGTTTCGGCAATGGCGATTGCCGTTGGACGGCACAGCCCCTTGGTGCGCACGACTTCTACGCCAATCTCGCTCATAAAATGGATGACGTTTTTGTCGCCAATGGGCTGGTAAGGAGTTACCACGGCCACCCGCTTTGCGCCAAACGCTTGCAGCGCCCGCTGGCACGCTTCTGCCCCGGTGGCTACGCCCAGGCCGCCGGACCATTCATGGATGCGCTCGACAAACTGCCGGTTGCCTTCCATGCCGCCCCAGAAAGTCTCGGCGCTCATGCCCATCACCAGGTAGTCGGGTTCGGCCGTAATCACCCGCTCCACTGCGTATTGCAGCTCCTGCCGCAGCCCTTTCAGCAGTTTGTCCATCTTCTCATCACTGCTCAAATCCTGGTCCCGAATGTGAATCAACCCGGTGTGAATGGTCACGCCAGGCACCGTCATGCGGTAAAAATCGGGTTCCACGATGGTATTGGTGCTGGGCACAATAGCGCCGAACTTTTTTCGCCAGCCTAAGACATCTTTTGACATGCGCTTTCTCCTTCTGGGGATTTGACAAAGTTGTTATAACAATATAACATTGCTACAATACTACTGAAATTCAACGACGCTGTCAAAATGATAAAGTCGGGGGATCGGGACGCCGTAAACAACCTACGAGAGGTGAACCCAATGGCGGCAATTGTTTATCCGATCTATGCGGTGGCCCATATTACTTTGTTGGTGTGGGGGCTGCGCCAGTGGCGGCAGTCGCGCACGCTGGCGCTGGGGCTAATTTTGCTGTTGATAGCTGGCTTGGTTTACGATACGACGTTGACGTCAATCGGCCGTTTTTTTGGCGAAGGAACTTTATTGCAAACGCTTAACCTGCCCCGGTTTATATTCCACGTGCTGGTCACGCCCGGCCTGCTGCTGGTGGGGCTGGAAATGGCCCGCCGGACGGGGTTTGTGTGGGCAGGGAAAAAGTGGGTAACGGCCGTTTCCCGCCTCATCACCCTCCTCCTCATCATCACTGGCTTTGCTCTGGAAATTGTGGGCCTGGAACTGGTTCCCCAACTCTACGGCGGCACTTTGCGCTACGTTGATGCTGCCCCCAAGCCGCCCGTCGCTTCCATCGTGGCCGTGCTTTTCCTGCTGGTGGTAAGCTTCCTCATCCTGCGCAAAACTGGCTGGAAATGGCTGTTTGTCGGCACGATGGTCATGTTCCTCGGCGGCGCAGTGCCGCAAAGCCAGGTTGGCCCCATTGTCGCTTCCGGCGCGGAAATTATCTTCCTGGCCAGCCTGCTGGCGACGCAGCAATGGCTGGCCGGACAGCTGCCCGCCTATCACCCTACCCCCGTGAGCGTCCGGTAACTCTTTTATGAAAGCGCTGCACAACATCCGCGTCCTCGACCTCACCCATATGCTTAGCGGCCCCTACGGCAGCATGTTCCTGGCCGATCTGGGCGCGGAAACAATCAAAATCGAGCCGCCCGGTCGTGGCGAATTTACTCGTGGCCTGCTGGCCAGCGACCCCAACAACAGCCGACACGGCATGGGCGCTTACTTTCTCACGCTCAACCGCAACAAAAAAAGCGTCACCCTGGACCTGAAAACGGACGAAGGGTTGGCCCTGTTTTACGAACTGGTAAAAACGGCCGATATCGTCATCAACAACTTCAGCGCCGGGGTGCCGGAGCGGTTGAAAATCGACTACGCCACCCTGTCCGCCACCAACGCACGCCTCATCACCGCCTCCATCACCGGCTTTGGCGATACTGGCCCCGACACTCAGCGCCCCGCCTTCGACATGGTGGCCCAGGCGATGGGCGGCGGCATGTCCATCACCGGCCAGTTGGACGGCCCGCCCACCCGCGCGGGCATTCCCATTGGCGATTTGGGCGGTGGGCTGATGGGTGTCATCGGCATTTTGGCGGCGCTGGTGGCCCGCGAAACAACCGGACGCGGCCAGCATGTGGACATTTCCATGCTGGATGCCCAAATCAGCCTGCTCAACTACATGGCCACGATGTATTTTCTCTCCGGCGATATTCCCGACCGGCTGGGCAACGGCCACTTTGTCCATGTGCCCTACGACACGTTTCCCTGCCGGGATGGCCACATCATTTTGGCCGTAATCAAGGACAATTTTTGGGCGAACTTGATGGAACTGCTTGATTTGCCGCATTTGGATACGGCCGTTAACCGCACCCAACCCGGCCGCTGGCAAAACAAAGCGCTAATTAACCGGGAACTCAACGCCGTCTTCCAGACCAACACCCAGGCGTACTGGATTGAACAACTGCACGCCGCCCGCATCCCCTGTGCCCCGGTCAACAACCTGGCCCAGGCGCTCAACGAACCGCAAATCCGGGCGCGGCAGATGGTAATCGACGTCGAGCACATCCAGGGCGGCAGTGTATCCATGCCCGGCAACCCCATC
>CAUJGI010000004.1 GCA_963169155.1 Chloroflexota bacterium | reverse complement strand
TTCACGTTGTTACTCGCTATGTTCTCTCCCTTTTTATACTGGTATGCACGTGAAGCTCGCATGTATGCGCTTATTGTTGTGGAAGTTCTCATTTTTCTCAGGCTGTTATGGCCTTTGCTAACCCCTGTTAACCACAAGCGTTGGGAATATATTGCTTTTGGCCTTAGTGGTTTATTGCTGATAAGCACGCACTACACCGGCATTTTTATTGTATTTTCGGCCATCATTTTATTATTTTTTTTGTCAGTAAGCAGTCGAATCAATTGGCAGCTGCTTGTTGCCGGGGGCGCTGTGTTGTTGGTGGGTGGGTTCTTCCTTGCCCCTCATTTGATTGAACTACTTTCCTTACCTGAATTTTTTGCCTTCTCGCAGCGCCAGCTTTGGGTACTGGTTCTAGAAGGAATCAACACATTCTCACTTGGTTCAGCTGGTCCCTTAGAATCGGCAGGCTGGCGCGTATTGCCTTATGCGCTTTTGGGTGCTGTGGGGATGCTTAACCTTGGTCCGACCAGGCGAGGTGACTGGCGGCAGTTACTCTCATTTGGGGCTGGAATGATTCTGCTGACGCTGCTGGCTTTTTTTGCGGCATCCTGGTTGAAGGCCAACTATTCAAACCCCCGGCATCTAATGGTTTTGGCTGCCCCCTGGTTTTTGGTCATGGGGCATGGCCTGGCAGCTTTATGGCGCCATCAAAAATTTGCTGTGGTGGGGTTAGGTTCTATGGCTGTTTTTCTAAGCGGGCAAGCCTTGTGGCAAACCATCCAGCAGCCCCCCATTGTTAAAGATGAGGTTCGCGCGCTGGCAGCGTATATTGAAGCGCGGCAGCAACCGGGTGATCTTGTGCTGTGGCACGATGCCGTTATGATGGTGACTTATGATTATTATTCCTCTGATTTGCCCTTCACGGCCGTTCCTGAATTTGCCACCAATAATCCCGCTGCATCTGTTGAGCAGTTGGCAAACCTCGACGAGCATTACGAGCGTATTTGGTTTGTTTCAAACCCACATCCGGCCTATTTTGATCCGCAAGTAGTTCCAGGCTGGTTAAAAAGTCACCGACTACAAACAGATTCGGCCGTTTTTCCCGCCAGTTGGGCCTTTCTTCAGCTAAATTTATTAAACCGGGCCACGATTTACGAGGAATTACCACCAAATTCTTTGCCAATTGGCCTTGATCAGGGCGCTTATCATCTGGAAGCGGTTGCCCTGGAAGAACGCGTACGAGAAGATGGGATATGGGTGTCGCTGTACTGGCAAACGGCCGTGCCCGACCCCGCCCCCCCCTCCGCGTGCCTTCGCCTGCAAGACAGTGGTGCCGTTGTTTGGAGTGAGGCATGCGCCACCTTGACCATACCGCAGGGTGGCAGCGACTCTGCCGAGGGCTACTACCGGCAGCAATTGTGGCTACCCCTTTCCAGAGGCATGCCGCCCATCGATTACCTGATTGCCGCCAGACTTGGCGAGCAGTTTGTCAATATCGGCAGCACTCCGCTGGCAGCCTGGACAGCAGCTGCACCCGAAGAAAGCATTTCCCAATATTCAAACGCAGGCCTTCAGCTGGTCGCATTAAACTGGCACGCCGACGATTTCCGGGCCGGGCTATGGGCCTTAGGCGATTTACTGTGGTATACAGAGGCTCCACCGCCAGACAATTTGGCGCTACACCTTCGTGTGGTTGATCTTTGGGGACGGCCGTTGATCGAACAAACCACCGCGCTTGGTTCCCCCGATTACCCGTTGACACAGTGGTCGGAAAAGAACTATGCACAAACGCCAGTGAGCATTCCGCTGCCGTTTTCCCTGGAAGGCAGCTATCGCTTGCAGGTGGCATTAGCCACACAAGATGGGCAGATCATTGCCGAGGATCAATTTGCCAGCGGAGATTGGGTGACGGCAGGCCGGGTGAACATTGGCAGTTGGCCATTGGTCACAACGTTACCTGAAACGGCTACTCCACTGCAAGATGTCATTTTTAACGAGACAATTACCTTGACGGGCTACGACCTGAAACGCGGAGAAAACGACGTGATCGTGGAGTTGTACTGGCAAAGTTCTGCACTAATTCCTGAAAATTATGGTGTTTTTGTTCACCTAGGAGAGCCAAACAGTGCGCCCATTGCTCAATCTAGCCGGGCGCCTGCCAATTGGCTGCGGCCTACCTCTACCTGGCGCGTCGGTGAAATTGTAACTGACAGGCATGAAATCGAGCTGCCGCTGCTGCAAACCGAAGCAAATCTTGTTGTCTCGGTGGGCATATTTAGTCTGGCTGATGCCAATCAGCGCCTGCCTTTGACTGTGTCGGGAACGGCCGTTCCCGGCAACAGTTACACCATCCAGGAGCTGCCATCCCCTGGCACACCACCATGAGCCACCAGAAAACGAACCGCCGCCTTTTACTTGTTGCCCTTCTGCTGGTGAGCGGGATGGGGCTAATCTTCAATTACGTCAATCCGCTGTTTGAACCCCCGGATGAATACCAGCACTATCAATACATTCGGCACCTCATTACAAACCAGGAATTACCCATTCAAGCGCCAGACGGGGAAATCTCGCAGAGCCATCAGCCCCCTCTCTATTACTGGGCAGCCGCCTGGCTGGTAGGCGAGGTAGACGATCCAGGACTTGAGCCAGCGCGCAACCCTTTTTGGGCCTACGATGAGCCTGGCGTGGTAAGCCAGAACAATAAATTACAGTTTCTCAATGAGGCAACAAACCAGTTTCCCTATACGGGCGGGGCTCTGGTCATTCATCTGGCAAGACTTGTTTCGCTGATTTTTATTCTAATCGGTGTAGTTGCAGTATGGGCTATTGGCCAGAACCTATGGCCAACGCAGTCGTACAAAATCGCCTTACTGCTGGCACTGAGTGGGCTAAACCCAATGCTTTTGTATCTGGCGGGGGCCATAAATAACGACAGCCTGCTTTTTATGTGGGGCACCATCATACTTCTGCTCTGCCTGCATGCCCTGGAAAAATCTTTCCCCTGGCACCTCACTGTTCTGATCGGGCTGATCAATGGTCTGGCCTTGATTACGAAGCTCAATGGTTTAATGCTGCTTATCCCCTGGTCGGTTGCCTTGTTGTGGCAAAGCTGGCAAAAACATTCCTGGAAACTGCTGCTTAGCCGGGGAATTGTTATTTTGAGCCTTTCTGCTCTGGTGGCTGGATGGTGGTTTATTCGCAACGACAGGATTTATGGCGACCCCCTGGCCCTGGAAATTGTATTGACCGTTTGGGGCAAACGCACGGCCGAAAACCAAGCTTTTAGCCTTTTATGGGCCGATGCAAAATACAGCTGGACAAATTTATGGGGCCGCTTCGGCTACGGACAAGTGCCGCTGCCAGCACTCCTCTACTGGATGTTTGGTATTATCTGCCTGATCAGTTTGGCGGCTGGCCTGATTTATTTGGGGCGAAACTTTCGTCGTATTTTTAAGGCGGAAGCGAATGCAGCGGTGTGGCTGGTTTTCTTGTCTACATTTTCTGTCTACGTGGCTGCATTGGGGTATTATATTTGGCGCAATCCCACGGGGGCCAACGGCCGTTACACCTTTCCTGCCCTGGCAGCCCTGGCGGCCCTTTTAACCGCAGGCTTGTTTAAGGTGGCGCCGCTGCAGAAACGGCCGTCTCTCTCGATCCCCATCACAGCGACGATCGTAGGCATTGCCGTATATACTGCGGCCGTTTATCTGCCCTGGGTTTATGCACCGCCTCCTTTGCTTACTGTAGAACAGGCCAGCCAACAGATTGACCAGCCAGCTGACATTGTTTGGAACAATGAAATCCGCCTACTGGGAACGGCCGTCTCGCCCGTAGAAGTTGCACCCAACCAGCCCATCCACATCACCGCATGCTGGCAAGCTCTCGCTCCGATCGACACCAACTACACATTGTTTGTGACGCTGCTCGATTACCAGTCTCGGCCGCTGGGTCAAGAAGATACGTACCCCGGCTTGGGCACGCGTCCCACTTCTGCCTGGCAGCCAGGCGCGCGCTTTTGTGATCGGTACACCCTGCAGGTGAATGACAGCATTGCCTTGCCCACAGTTGCCACAGTTGATATTGGCTTTTATGATCTGGCGAGTGGCGAAAGGTTGGTGCCCACGGCAAACTCATCCCTTATCAACCCACCGCTTCATTTGCAGCAGCTAAAAATAGTGCCCGCCTCCCCACAAACCATGCCTAAACCGGAAACCTTTGTTGCCGGGTTCGAACAGGGCATTAAACTTATGGCGTATGATTGGTCAGAGGTAGAAACGGCCGTTAACCAAACTGTTACCGTGCAGGTAACGTGGTACAGCAGTGGCCCGCTGGGCGAAAACTACACCATTTTTGCCCACCTGCTGGATGCCAACGGTAACCTCCTGGTTCAAGATGATGGGCCGCCCAGAGATGGCGCATATCCCACCACCTTCTGGGGGCAAAACGAACAGATTGTCACTGAGCACACCTTCGTGATCCCTGAAAATGCCCCAGACGGGCCAACCCAACTAAGGCTTGGCTTTTACCGCCTGGAAGATGGTGGTCGTCTCAATCGTTTGGACGGCGCGGCAAATGAGACGTCTGTGACTTTAACCGGGCCTGTGATTACACCTTGAGCGTGAATATTTTTTGCCTGTTATGAAACAAAAGTTGTCCCTGCTTCTCATCCTTGCCATATATTTAGCAATCGCTTTGGGATATGGGGTGATCAACCCCTTGTTCGAGGCCCCCGATGAGCACAGACACTTTTTTACGGCCGTTTACATCGCCGAAAACCACAGATTACCCTTTGTCGCTGAAAATCACGACCTGTTGATGGGGCAAGAAGCGGCGCAGCCACCGCTTGCCTATATGCTGTTCGCCGCACTTATCTCACCTGTGGACCTGAGCACAGCCCGTGAGGACATCTGGTACAACCCATTTGGCACGCAGGGACTGGGCAATGCCGAGGCGTTGACCAATCGCAATCTGTTCATCCACGGTCGTGCCGAGCAATGGCCTTGGGCAGGCTATGTGTTGGCGGCCCATCTGCTGCGCATCTTCACGACGCTGCTGGGTTTGGGAACCTTATTGGGCATTTTTGGCAGTGCCCGGCTGTTGTGGCCTGATAATCCAGCAAAACAGCTGCTTCCCACAGCCCTGGCTGCCTTTTTACCCCAGTTCAGCTTTCAACACGCTACTATTAGCAACGACGCGCTCATCATCTTTTTATGCACCACAGCCCTATGGCAGCTAATCTGGCTGTGGCAAAACGACATCTCTATCACGCGGCTACTGGGGCTGGGCATCACCATTGGCCTGGCCGCTCTGAGCAAAAACGCGGGGGTGCTGCTCTTGTTTTTTGCTGTTGGGTTTTTGGCTTTACGTCATTGGCAGACGGCCGTTTCCTGGCAAACAGGTTGGGCAAGATGGCTTTGGCAAACGGCCGTTACGATTGTGCTGCTTGTTCTACTCATTGCCGGTTGGCTGTGGTGGCGCAACTGGCAACTATATGATGATTGGACAGCGACCAACCAGTTTATCCGCCTTTCCGGAGGCGACAGAGCCTTCACGCTGGGCCAGGTTCTGGCCGAAAGTGGTGGCCTGTGGCGGTCGCTTTTCGCTATTTTTGGGTGGGCCAATTTATTAGCCCCAGCCTGGGTTTACTGGATATGGAATGGGTTGGCACTTGTTGGGTTGGTAGGATTTTTAAGAACAGGAATGAAAGATTGGTTGCCGATCAGGCACCTGAATCGTCAATCGCTAATCACAAACGCGCTGCCCATTCTGCTGGCTGGCTGGGTTCTTACAGTTTATGCGGGTCTGATGCTGTTTATGCTGCGTACCCCAGCGGCCCAGGGTAGGCTGTTGTTCCCCGCACTTGTGCCGCTGGCCCTGGGCTTAGCCACCGGGTTGATAGGCTGGCATTGGCGACCCCTTCTGTGGCTGGCGCCTGTTCTGGCCTTGCTTACAACCGTTTACTGTTTATTCGGGGTTATCCGCCCTGCTTATCAACTACCTGTCATGTTGGACAGTCTCCCTGCTACGGCCACACCTTTAAACGAGGAAATGGGTGCTGGGCTTTGGCTGCGAGGGGTGGCAATGGAAACAGAAACGGCCGTTCCAGACAGCATCGTCTGGTTTACCTTCTACTGGCAAGCAGATACGGTACCCGACAGACCACCCGAGCTCGTTATCGACTTGCTAGGGCGGGACCATACGCCCATCGGCAGCAGCCGCGGTTATCATGGACGGGGCATGTTTCCAGCTTCAGCGTGGCCCGCAGACCGTATCATCGCCGACAGGATGGGCGTACGTGTTACAGATGAGGTAGCAGCCCCGGTATTGGCCCAGCTTCATGTGCGGCTGGCAGATCGCCAGGCCACAGCGTATCCAACACAGTTTGTTGGGGCGGTTAAAATTGTGCCAACAACCTGGCCTAAAGCAGCGGGGATTGCTCTTGCCGAAGTGGATGGGCGGGTGCAGGTAACGGCCGTTTCTATTGCACCACAACAAACACATCCTGGAGACGTAATCACCATCAACATTGAGTGGCAGGTGACCGCACCCCCGCAGACAAATTGGACAGCGCTCGTGCATCTGGCGGAGCTGGGCCAACCGCCAGTGGCAACCGGGGACAGTCCGCCCTTACACGGTGATTATCCCACGGGGATTTGGGCCGCTGGCGAAATTATTATAGACCAATACCATTTGACAATACCGGACGGGTTGGCAAACGGTCGTTACCCGCTCTGGCTAGGCATGTATCATAGTGTCAACGGCGAACGTTTGCCGCTGACCATCAATGGTGAAGCACAGCCAAACCAAATCACCCAAATCGGTGAGATTGAAGTTTTGGCTCCCTGAATTAAGCCTTCTGTCTATTTTATGAACCAATCAATGATCTCCGGTACCTTTTCTGGCAAGCAGCGGCTTTCGCTGGTGGCTATTCTACTCGTTTATGCGGTAATGGGCCTTGTTTACCTGCTGGCTACCCCACCGCTCGAATCGTCAGATGAGTACAAGCATTACCCGGTGGTCCAGTTCATTGAAACCGAGGGACAGCTGCCAGTGCTGCGCCCGGAAGAACCGGGCCGCTGGCTGCAGGAAGGCGTCCAACCACCGCTTTACTATTTACTAATGGCCGGGCTAACAGCCTGGATCGATACGTCCGATTTGCCAGAGGTACATCAGCTAAACAAACATGCCTTTGTCGGCAATCCCAACCAGATCGGAAACAAGAACCTTGTTTTCCACCATCCGGAGCAAGAGCAGTTCGCCGCACAGGGCTCGATTTTGGCCATTTACGTTATCAGGTTGGCATCGCTTGGCCTGGGCCTGGGAACTATTTGGTTAACGGGCGTACTCGGCCGCGAACTGTTTTCTCATCAGGTTGGGCTGCTGGCAGCTGCCCTCACAGCGTTTAACCCCATGTTTCTCTTTGTAAGTGCGGCAGTCAATAACGACTCACTCGCCATTTTGCTCGGTCACCTGAACTTGCTGTTAATGATTCAGCTTTGGCAGCAAAGACCAGATCCTCAAGTCAAATGGCATCATTACGCCGGGCTGGGCTTGATGTTGGGCCTGGGCATATTAACCAAGCTAAGCCTGGGCGGGCTGCTTGGCCTGACCGGGCTCATGCTGCTCTGGTTGAGCTGGTGGGAAAAGCGCTGGAAGTTATTTTGGGTAGGCGGACCAATTGTTTTGCTGACGGCCGTTCTTGTCAGTGGTTGGTGGTTTGGGCGAAATTGGGCACTTTATCAAGACATCACCGGACTCAACGTCTTTATTGCCGTCCAGGGCACCCGTGCCCAACCGATCACCTGGACCGAATGGGTATCTGAGTTCGGCACCTTTTTCCGCAGCTATTGGGGCCTTTTTGGCGGCGTGAACATCGCCGCGCCGCCCGCCTATTACTGGTTCATGAACAGCCTCTTTGTGGTGGGCATGCTCGGCTGGCTGCGTCGCCCCAAACAAATGCCAGTCCGGTCAGCCAGCTGGCTTGTGGCCGTCTGGATTCTCATTCTTTTTGCGTTGCTCATTCGGTGGAACTTAATTTCCCCCGCGTTCCAGGGGCGATTGATTTTTCCTGCTCTCGGCGGCATCAACGTTTTGTGGGCTGCGGGTCTACTGGCCTGGGCACCCCAAAAGTGGCATCCTTTTACGCTTCCGTCCATCGGCAGTTTGCTGGCCGTTTGTGCCCTGCTGCTCCCCTGGCAAACAATTCGCCCCGCCTATGCATTGCCTCAGCCCATTGCCGAGGTACCAATCACCGCCCAAATTGATCCTGTTATCTTTACTGTTGGGGATGGGATCATTGAGCTTATTGGTGTAGCTATGGCAGCAGAACAAACCGTATACCCAGGCGGGGCATATCCGGTTAAGGTGACGCTTTACTGGCAGCTCATCGCACCTGTAGAACAAGATTTGGTCACAGGCATCCATCTTTTAGGTCGCGGCCTTCAATCTGTGGGGCAGGTAGACAGGCATCCGGCAGGCGGACAAGTGCCTACTAGCCAATGGCAGATGGGACAAATCTGGGCAGACGATTATCATGTTTATGTTAACCAAAATGCCGTTACTCCGGCCCAACTCCATGTTTCGGTGAATTTGTACGATCCGAATGGCACTGTAGATACGGCCGTTATCAGCAAGGACGGTCAGGCTTTTTCGCTCGTTCTGGTTGGCCACCCGGTGCGCCTGGCCAATGATGCACCACCACCAGCACCAACCACAGCCCTTACGGCCGATTTTAACCAGGGCATTCGCTTGCTTGGTTACAGCATAGAATCCGAAGCAAAATTGGGCGAGGAATTTAGCCTGACGCTGCTGTGGCGGGCAGCAGCCCAGCCACAGACAGCTTATACAGTCTTCATCCATCTGGTTGATGCTCAAGGCAATCTGCTGGCAACAGGCGATGCACCGCCTGTGCAGGGCGACTTCCCTACCAGCCTGTGGCGCGCCGGGGATTGGATTGATGATACCCATCAGGTGTCAATACCAGTGGACCTGACGCCGGGCAGCTACGCGCTGCGGATCGGCTTGTATGATCCTGTTGGTGGTGCACGTTTGCCGCTGGCTGAGGGGGGCGATTCGGTAATAATTCCGCTTGAGATACGGCCGTAACTCATCCAGCAAATACTCTAAAGGATCAATTCGCTTTGCTAACCTAAGCCAACGATCAGGAGCGGACAATCAAGGCACAACGGTGATGATTTGCAGCCGGACCCGATCGCCGAGTTCGCTGCGGGGGCCGCTGACGGGCAGGCGCTGCCCGGTAGCCAGCTGGTAGAGCCCTACCTGAAGCTGGTACTCCCCCGGCGGCACGGTGGCCAGCCAGGAACGGCCGTCCACTACCGTTTCCCCCACATCCCAAAACGACGTCGGGTACAGGCCGTCCAGCGGCTGCCCATCCTGCCCGGCGACAAATTCCCCCTCTGGCGTCAGCAGGTGGACAAACACGGTGTAATCCTCGGCAGTGAGGCCAACTGCCTGCCAGACCAGCACCAATTCCAGCGGCTCGCCCTGGGCCACAGTTTCTGGCACGCTGGCGTGGCTGAGCACAATCCCCGCGCCAAACTCGGTGCCGATGGGTTGGGCCGATGCGGGAACGGCCGCTGCTTCCGGCGGTCGCTTCAGGCGGGCAATGTTGAGGGTCACGTTGCCAGCGGCATCTCGAACCGGCAGCAGAAGTTCGGTGCCGGGCTGGCGCAGCGACAGCTGGACGGTGTAGGCGGCTGGGGCAGCGGGGGGCAAAACAAAGGTGTAGGTATCGCGCAGCAGCTGCCCGGCGGTGAGGTTGCTCAGCACGGTAAAGCCGGGATTGGGATTCACAATCGTTTGGCGCGGCACACCCTGGCCATCCAGCAGCGTCAGCACCACCTCGTAAGCGGCGGCGGGCGGCTGGAGCGCCTGCCAGTAAAGCGTCAGCTGGTCAGGCAGCGTCGAGACGACGCCGATGAGCCGAATTTCGTCGTTGAAGTTACCGGTGGACGGGGCTGAAATTCCAGGGATACGGCCGTCACTCTCATGCACCACCAGCGGCGAATTTGCCCGATCCAGCCACAAAATTTTGCCCAGCAGCAATAAAACTGCCAGCCCCACGATTAAGTTGGAAGTTAACCGCGGAGCGCGCCGAGGACGCGAATTTTTTTTGTTCTCTGCGTTCTCCGCGTCCCCTGCGGTAAAATTTTGCCCATTCGGCCGCAGCCCCAGCCACAAGCAAACCAGCAAACCAGCCACAGAAAGACCGTCGGCCAGCCAGCGCACCGGCGTGCGGCCAAAGAAAATCGACAGGGTGTGGTGGCCTGCGGGTACGGTGATTTGCAAACGGCCGTCGGCCGCTGCCCCCACCGTCAATGGCTCATTGTCGAGCCGGGCCTGCCAGCCGGGGAAGATGTGGCTGGCGAAGGTGAGCGTGGTGGGTTGCTCGAAGCGGGTGTGCCAGACGGCCGTCCACGGATCGCTTTCTTGCAGGGTCAGCGTGGTGGCAGGAACGGCCGTTACCAACTTCTGCGCCAGCGACGCGCCAGGGGGTGCCGCAGGGCCAGTGGGCCAGTCGGTGACGCGCGTGTCGCTATATTCGCCCCAGGCAGTGAGCCCCCAAATGTGGTAACGCCGCTGCACGGCAGTGACATCGGCCAGGGACGGCCGTTCTGGCAGCCCTTCCCACCGCGGCGGATAAAAATATGGCACCAGGTTGACATAACTGCCCAAAACCGCGACCAGCAGTGCTATGGCCAAAAGATTTAACCGCAGAGAGCGCAGAGTTTTTTCTTTTTCTCCGCGTCCTCCGCGCTCTCTGCGGTTAAAAATCCCTAACCCAGCAATGGGCAAAAAGAAGGCGGGTACGTCCAAAAGTCGCCAGGGGAATTGCAA
>CAUJGI010000003.1 GCA_963169155.1 Chloroflexota bacterium | reverse complement strand
GCCCGCCTCCCTGGCCACATCCTTGAGGGTCACTTTCGCGCTCATTTTCCTATTTCTCCTCTAAGCGAACGTTCGCACGAACGTTCGCTTGATATTTAAGCACAGTTGCAGGCGCTTTGTCAAGCAATTAGCCGGGGTTTTGGGGGATTTGGTGGGGTTGGTGGGGGTGGTGTAAAACGTGACCCTTACCGAGATTGGGCCAATCTTGTTGGTCTTTAAAAAATAAAACGGGCAATGCTTGGACCCCCACCCTAACCCTCTCCCTGCGAGGGGGAGGGAATCAGGCTTCCTCTCCCTCCTAGGGAGAGGGCTGGGGTGAGGGTGACTACCCGATTTAAAACTTGAACTACAAGAAGATTGACCCAATCTGAAGGATGGAACCAGTTGAAGGAGCACTTTCTAGACAGCAGCCGCCGCTTACTGCTCTTTGATCAGCCCTTCCCGGTACGCCTCTAGCAGCGCTTCCAGCTGACGAATTTTGGCCTGAATCCGGCAGCCTTCGTCCGTGTCGCGCACGCGAATGCGGTGGTAGTTGGCCTCCAAAATTTCGGTTTTGGAGTGGATGTCCAGCGCCTCTTCAATCGCCTTTTGCGTGGACTCAAATGGCGCGTGGGACGCCAGTAGAAAACCGTAGGAGTTGTGGATGAGCGTGTACCCGGCAATGCCGGTTTTGTCCTGGTACGCCTTAGAAAAACCGCCATCGATGACGATAAGACGGCCGTTGGCCTTCACCGGACTTTCCCCCTTCTTTACCTGCACGGGCACATGTCCGTTGATGATACGCGCCGTTTTGGGATCGAGACCAAACTCGCGCAGGATTTTTACGGCCGTTTCCGGTTTGTCCCGCAGCGCATAATAAGCGTTTTTGCCCTCGGCGTGGGTCGCCGGATCGGCCAGGAAGTATCGCTCAAAGGTGGCCATCTTTTCCTTACCAAACAGCGGCGAGCGATCCCCGCTCCACAAATACCACATCACGTCCAGGCCATACTGCTTTAGCTCTGGATCGGCGGCAAAATACGCCTGCCGCGCCAGCCGGTCCAGCCGGTCCATAAACCCTTTCGCCCGGTATGTCTTGCCGTCCACCCGCACCGAGGCAAACGAGCCGTCCGGCTTCATGGCAATGCAGCCGTGGTAGAGCAGATTGCCGTTGTAAATCAGGTAGAGGCTGCCCTTGGAGTACAAAAAGCGGACATGCCGCTGCAAGCGCTCGCTGTTGGCAAAAGAAAGCCGCAGCTTTTCCAGCACCAGCTGCTCTTTTTCAGTCAAGGTGTATGGATTCCTGGGATCGATGGTCGGGAAGTGGGTGTCCAACAGCGGATGTTCCTGCCCGTCCAGGCAGATGGTGCCCTTGTCGAAGTCTATCTTGTGCAGCAGCAGTCGGTCATTCATCACAAACTGCTTGCGCCGCTGGATGATTTGCGCCTCCACCTTTAGCTGGATCATGGTGATCGCTTTATGCATTTTAGACATCAGCTGTAACTCATTGGTGGTGAATTCTTCGGCCGTTTCTTTGGGGGCAAACTGGGTGCAGGGATCATCGGCGTAATGTTCCATGGCAAAGGAAGCCAGCGGCAGCAGGCTAACGGCGTAGCCATTTTCCAGCGTTTCCATATTGCCGTAGCGCAGGCAAATGCGGATGACGTTGGCCAGGCACGCCTCGCTGCCGGCCGCCGCACCCATCCACAAAATGTCGTGGTTGCCCCACTGCACGTCCACCGCGTGGTAATCCAGCAGCTTGTCCATGATGATGTGCGCCCCAGGCCCACGATCATACACGTCGCCAATGACGTGCAGCCGGGCGATGGCCAGCCGCTGGATCAGCTGAGCCATCGCCACGATGAAGGCATTGGCCTGGTCGGTAGAAATGATGGTGTCGATAATGCTCTGGTAATATTCCTGCTTGTTTTCCACCCCTTCCTGCTCGTGCAGCAGCTCTTCGATGATGAAGGCAAAATCGTCGGGCAGGGCTTCACGTACGGCCGTACGTGTGTACTTAGACGCCACCGACCGGCACAGCTTAATTAGCCGAAACAAGGTGATGCGGTACCACTCCGCCTTGTCCGGTACTTCCTGCAAAATCAGCGGCAGCTTTTGCTCAGGATAATAAATGAGCGTGGCAAAGTTGCGCTTCTCTTTTTCGAGCAGCGAATTGGCAAAAATTTCTTCAATCTTGCGCCGGATCGAGCCTGAGCCGTTTTTAAGCACGTGCAAAAACGCCTCGTACTCACCATGCACGTCCGAGATGAAATTTTCTGTACCCTTGGGCAGGTTCAAATAAGCGCTATGGTTGATGATGGCCATTGAAGCGGCCTGAATTGAGGGATACTGCTGAGCCAGCAGTTCTAAAAAGCTGAGGCTGTACGTTTCTTGCTCGGACATTGGCTTCTCCTCCACGAAATGACGCGGTAAATTTAGCTGAACGAGCAACTATTTTCGGAGAAGAAGCCAAAAAACGCAATGAGAACTTCTCTTCTCGTTCCCACGCTCCGCGTGGGAATGCAGAAGCGGCGCTCTGCGCCGCAAGGGGACGCAGAGCGTCCTGATCCTCATTCCACGCGGAACGTGGAACGAGGGGAAGCTACTTGGGCAGGCGGTGTTCCAGGTGGGCGAAAAACCAGTTGGCCACAGTGCGCGACACACCTTGGCGCGCGCCAAACATCAGCTTTTGCCCCACGGCGTTCAACGGATAAATCTCCACAGCAACGGCGCTGCTGGCCTCGTCCGGCGCGCTGATGGTCACCGTCATCTGCGTGCGATCGCCCAGCACCTTGCCCAGAATCTTCTTGTCGAAGCGGGCTTCCACCACTCCGGCCGACGGATCCTGGTTCAACACTTTGCCTTCCAACCCGGCAATGGCCCCCAAAGCGGCCTGGTAAACGGCCTGCGCATCGGCAGCATATTGTTTTTCATCGTTAATCGTGAAGGACATCTTGCGTCTCCATATGCACTTTCTGAATTTTGCCGCGAATTTCGCGAATGAGCGTGAAAAAATTCGTGGAATTCGCGAAATTCGCGGCTAACACAGTTTACAATGGGCTTAGCTGGGCGATTTTCACCTGGGTCAACAGGGCTTGCACCAGTTCGGCGGAGCCGACGGCCGTTCCCGCCAGACTCGCCGTAGCCGCTCCACAAGCAATGCCCCAACCCAGCGCTTCGGCCACCGGCTTGCCCTGGCTGATGCCATAAACCAGCCCGCCCACAATTGAATCCCCTGCGCCGATGGGGTTGCGCTCCTCGATGACCGGGGATGCGGCCAGCCAGGCCGCCTGCCTGTCGTAAAAAATGGCGCCCGCTTTTCCCAGGGAAATAATGACATTTTGTGGCCCCAGCTGCTGGATTTTTTGCGCCGCGGCGGCCGCATCCTGCGGCGAGGCAATCGGCAGCCCGCTCAGCCCACTGGCTTCGCTGTCGTTGGGCTTGATGAGGAACGGCCGTTCCCCACACCCCTGCACCAACGCCGCCCCACTCGTGTCCAAAATGGTTTGCCCGCCGCCCGCCTGGATCAAGGCGACCATCTCGGCATAGATGCCGTCCGGCACGCCCGGCGGTAGGCTGCCTGCCAGCACCCACCAGTCGCCTGGCCGGATCAGCTGCGCCATTTGGGCCAGCAAAGCCGCCTGGTCCGTCGCCGAAACGGTGGGACCGGCTTCGTTCACCTTCAGGTAGCGGTCATGCCGCCCGGTGACGATGCTGACGTTGGTGCGCGTCTCCCCCGCAATCCAGGTGAAGGCGGTGTCGATGCCCAGGCTGGCCAGCGTCTCCGCCAGCAGTTCGCCGCTTTTGCCACCGGCAAACCCCAACGCCACGCTGCTGGTACCCAACGAAGCCAACAGGCGCGACACGTTAAACCCCTTGCCGCCACAATCCACCCGCGCCTCACTGGCGCGCAGCACGGTGTCGAAGGCAAATTCGTCGATGGTCAGTTCCCGGTCAACAGCCGGGTTGAGGGTAACGGTATAGATCATAAGTTTGATTTGAGAGTGAAAAGTGATAAGTGAAAAGTAAAAAGTGTCACT
>CAUJGI010000002.1 GCA_963169155.1 Chloroflexota bacterium | reverse complement strand
TACGTCATCGTCTGGTCGATGATTGTTTTTATTGCCATGTGGCATTACTTTCGCACGCGGGAAGACAAATATCTGTGGTGGTTTGCCGCCGGCAACGCCCTCATGTTTTCCACCAAAGAGGTTTCGTTTATTTACGTGGCCATCTTTGGCAGCTTTTTGATTGTGCGCCTGCTGCCGCAAATCTGGATGGCACCCTGGCTGCGCAACAATTTAAGCAAGCTCACTTCGCCCGTGCTGCTGGTTCTGCTCGGTTTGCTCATGGTTGCGGGCGGGCTGGTGGCCCAACGATTGGCGACCTCGCCAGAAACACCCGGAGCAACAGAAGATGGCGGCGTGTTTGCCGCCGATCCCGAAACCGATGCGCTGGTGACCCCAGAGACAGAACCAAACAGTGCGGTGCAGGACCGCCTGGGTTGGGTTGAGGTGGTCGGTATTTTGGCGGCCGGTGGCGGTCTATTTTGGATGGTGGGACGGTTTCGGCCGTTTCTCAAAAACTACAGCGAATTTGACCTGATCATCCTGTTCACCACGCTCATCTTGCCGATGGTGTCGCCCTTGTTTGTGGTAATGGTCGGCGGCAATCCACGCGATTACACGATGAACACCTGCCTGCTGGACGGACAGGACACGATGACGGCCGTTCAGCTCTTTTTTGCCCGGCTGGGGGAAAGCGTTTGCCGCCAGGCCTTTTTTGATTCGTCGATGTTTTTGACGGCCGTTTTCCTCGTCCTTACCTTTACCATGGCTGTGCTGCTTGGACTGTGGTGGGACCAGCGGCGCTGGTTAGTGGCGGCGGTCATCTATCACACCATCTTTTTTGTGCTGTACACTTCCGTCTTCACCAACATTCGCGACGGCTGGATCAGCGGCACGATTGGCTCTTTGGGCTACTGGCTGGAACAGCACGACGTGCAGCGCGGCAATCAGCCACCGTTTTACTACCTGTTTGTGGTCCCGTTCTACGAATTTTTGCCGCTTATTTTTTCGCTGCTGGCCATTCGTTTCTGGCTGATCAAGCAGCGTATCAGCGAGGTGACGGGGTATTGGTTTACGGCCGTTCTCCTGGCACTCCTCGGGTACAGCCTCAGCACCTGGCTGTTTAACCTGGACAACGCAGTTCAGGGGCTGGATACCAATCGTCTGCCGGGGCTGCTGGTGAGTTTGTTTATATTGGGAGCGGCCGTTTTGCTCTGGTTTTTTGTGCGGCGGGGTCAAATCATGCGCCGCTACGGCGTAGAAAACAGCCTGATGAGCCTGTTGGCCCGCGACATCATGTGTGAATTTGTCGCCTTTGTCACCTGGTGGCTGGTGCTGACCTGGGTGGCCTACAGCGTCGCCGGGGAAAAGATGCCCTGGCTGAGCACCCACTTTGTCATCCCGATGGGGCTGCTGGCAGGCTGGTACATCAACGAGCGGTACCAGGAGTTTCACTGGCGCGAGCTGTTCTCCCGCGCGGCGCTGAGATATCTTGGCTTAACCCTGGGGCTTATTCTGGCCATTTTAGTGGCGTTAGGCCCGGTTTTGCTGGGCAAGGTGCAGCTGGGCGACCAGCAGTTGGGCAACCTACAGCAGTTGGGGCGGGTGTTGGGCGGCATCGTGCTGGCGGCCATTGTTTTCTGGCTGTGGCAGCAGGTGCGAGAGGAGGTAGACGGCCGTTTCCGCCGACCGCTAGCCGTTTTCGGCGTGTTCATTCTCCTCACCATACTCACCGTGCGCTTCACCTACCTCTCCAGCTGGCCCAATGCCGATTACGCCCGCGAATTTATGGTGTATGCCCACGGTGCCCCGGCGGCCAAAAGCATGGTGCTGGACCAGATTGAAACCCTCTCCATGCGGCTGCATGGCGACAAAAGCATCAAGGTGGCCTTTGGTGGCAGCGGCGTTTCCTGGCCGTTCACCTGGTACATGCGTGAATACCCCAACCGCGTCTACTTTGCCGAAACCCCTTCAGCCAGCCTGAACGATTCGCCGATTGTGATGGTAGGGCGCAGCAACTGGGACGAAGTGGACCGGCTGTTGGGCAACAACTACACCTACCGCACCTACACCTACCTGTGGTGGCCGATGGAGGAGTATCGCAACATCGGCTGGGCGGCCATTTTGGGCGACCCCAATCGGCCAGAAGGCGTCGAACGGCGTGGCCTGCTGAACCCCAACGTCCGTGAAGCGCTGTGGGACATCTTCTTCTACCGCGACTTTACCAAATACAGCCAGGTCTTTGGCGGCACGCTGACCGATGGCCAGTGGCCGCTGCGTGACGATTTGCGCCTGTACATTCGCAAGGATGTGCTGGCCGACCTGTGGGATTACGGTGTGGAGACGATCGGCGCACCGGGTCTAGAAACGCCGTATGCCGAGGGCGAATTCACCGTCTTCCCGACGCTGGTACTGAATCCCAGCGGCGTGGCCGGGGCAGCCGATGACCAGCTGTTTGCGCCGCGCAACGTGGCGGTGAGCGCCGACGGCCGTATCTACGTGCTCGACTCCGGCAACCAGCGGGTGCAGGTGTTTGGCCCCGATGGCCAGCTGGTGGACAGCTTCGGCAGCGCCGGATCGGGCAATGGCCAGTTCAACCTGGAAGGGCAAGGCCCGTGGGGCATGGCCATCGATGAGGAGTTCCTCTATGTGGCCGACACCTGGAACCATCGCATCCAGAAATTTTCGCTGGACGGCCAGTTTATTGCCAGCTATGGCCAGCCGGGCAACACGCTGGACGATCCGGCCGGGCTAGGACTGGGGCTGTTCTTCGGCCCGCGTGACGTGGCGCTGCTGCCAGACGGCCGTCTCCTGGTCACCGACACCGGCCATCACCGCGTGCAGGTGATGGATGAAAGTGGCAGCTTCATCGGCCAGCTGGGCGCGGGCAATGACCAGTTTGGCACCGCCTTGGGCCAGTTCTACGAACCGGTAGGGGTGGCCGTTGGTGCCGATGGTTTTGTGTACGTGACCGATACGTGGAACGGCCGTATCCAACAGCTCACCACCGACCTCATCCCCATCAACGAGTGGCTGCTAGACACCGGCTGGCCCGCCAACACCTCGATCAACAACAAGCCGTACGTGGCGGTCGACAGCGGCGGTCGCGTCTACATCACCGATCCCGAAGCGGCGCGGGTGCTGATTTTTGACCAGACGGGCAGCTATCT
>CAUJGI010000001.1 GCA_963169155.1 Chloroflexota bacterium | reverse complement strand
TTGTCAGCCTCCTTGCGTGTCAAATACGCCTCGAAAACCTGTCAGGTCTGTGGAAGGAAAAGACTTAAATGGGAATGGTGACCTGAACGGCCGTTCCCTGACCCGGCTGCGACTGCACCACACAGCTGCCGCCCACCAGGGCCACCCGCTCCTGCATACCCAGCAGCCCCCACACCTGGCGACGGCCGTTGGCGGCGTCAAAACCCCGGCCATCGTCGCGAACTTCCAGGTGCAGCTCATGTTCATCGAAGCCAATCTGCACCGTCACGCGGCGGGCCTGGGCATGTTTGGTTACGTTGGTCAGCGCTTCCTGGGCAATGCGGTACACAATCGTTTCAATCTCTGGCTGAACCCGCTGGCGACGGCCGTTGAGCACAAAATCAGCCTGCACCCCGGTGCGCTGGGTAAACGACTGCACCTGGCTTTGCAGCGCCGGTACCAGCCCCAGATCGTCGAGGAGCGACGGCCGTAAATCCACAATCAGGTCGCGCAGCTCTTGCAGCGCCTGGGTGCTCATCGTTTTCAGCTCGGCAAGCTGGGCTGCGGCCAGGGTGGGATTGTGCCGCATGTTTTCGCTGGCGGCGGCAAAACCCAGCCCCAGCGCCGTGAGCGCCTGCCCGGTGCCATCGTGCAGTTCGCGGGCGATGCGCTGCCGCTCACTCTCCTGCGCCGAGACGACCTGGTGCAGCAGTTCGCCGCGCAGCGTTTCACGCGCCTGTGCTTCGCCGTAGCGCGTAGCGTTTTCAATGGCGATGCTCAACTGGCTGCCAACCGTTTCCAGCAGCGCCACGTCCCGCTGGCTCAGCACGGACATGTTCGGCTGGATGCCCAGCACCAGCCCCCCGGCCAGCCCCCCACTTTCGCCCAGGGGAATCCCAACATACCAATCACCACCAGACGTTAACATATGCAGGGCAATGCCGTGGTCCGGCAAAATTGGCTCAAGCAACCCATCAGCCATGAGCGTTGGCCGGCCCGTTTGCAGCGTATAGGCGACCAACTGCTGCCCAACATCACACTGCGGGGTACCGGGCGTCGGCAGTTTGTCGTACCCGGCGTGGGTGAAGCAGCGCAGCGGCTGGTCTGGCTGGGTTCGCAGGATCACCAGGGCGGTCTGAATGTAGGGCAGGCTGTCACATATCTGATGCATCGCCTGCTTAAGCAAAACATCACGGTCCAGGGTGGCGCTCAGGCTGCGCGACAGGTCAAAGAGGAGGGTGAGTTCGTGAACGGCCGTTTGCAGTTCCCGGTTCAATTGTTCCGTCTCGCGCCGACTTTTGGCCTGGATAGCCAGCGCTTCTTCCTGCGCCGCCAGGCGGGCCTCGTTGGCCCGGGCCAGGTTTTGCTGCCGCTCCACCTCAAACGCCCGCAGCGCCCGCACGATAAAAAGCGCTACCAGCGCGGCCATCACCGCCCGGAACAGCTGAATCGGAATGCCAAAGAGCTGGCTGAACAGGGCCGCATTTACCACGTTGGCCGGAAACAAAAAGCTCGCCCGCGGGAAAATCTGGCCAAACACGCCGTAAATAAACAGCGCCAGGGCCGCCCGCTGCAAATCTTGCCCCGTATCGGGCATATTGAGCCGACGAAAGGTGCGCTGCTCCAAGACAATGGCCCAGGCCGCCAGGACGGCCCCCGGAATGGCCAGGATGTAGCGCGACAGGGCATCTACCGCCAGGATAAATTCATCGGCCGTGGGCTGGTAAACCCAGTAGGTCAACAGCAAGCTAATCAGCCAGACGCCCAATAGGGCGCCCGCGGCCACGTAAGCAAACATCTTTTCAGAGAGGGAATTTTCGGTTCGCGACGCTTCTTCGCGGGAGAGGTAAATGAGCCGGATACCAAACACCACCAGCAGCGAAAAGGAAAGCGCCAGGTGGGCAATACGCACCTCATCCAGCAGCAGCCAGGCGGGGATATTGGCGGCACCGGCCGCACCCAAGCGCTGGAACATCTCAAACCATTCATGCAAACCATGTACCAGGCCAAACCCCGCCAGCGGCCCCATCGCCTGGGCCAGCCGAAAGGTAGAAGCCCGCCCCGACTCAATCCAGACCAGCAGACCCATGCAAAAGAAGGCCAGGCCGTAGAAAAAGTAGATGATGGTGAGATTGTTCTCAAAAAACGAAGCCAAAGAGTGCATGGTAGCAGGTTACCTCATTTGCGTTGCCCCAGGAAGTAGCCAAGGGCATTGTTGAGCGATGATAATCGTCATCAATAATTTTTGCTAATGAATGGTATATTTACGGCCGTTGCTAACAAGGCTGGATGAAACGTGAGCAAAATCACGCTTCACGTTTCACTGGCTCACGGCGCAAATTCCAGCAGCACCTGATCCTGGTCGTCCAGCAGCTGCACAGTGAGGGGTCCAACAACGCCCGACGGCCGTTCCCACACCACATTTACCGTCTGCTCCGGCGCAAACGGGCCGGGCCAGCTGGCGCTGGGGATGCCATCGACCAAAAGAGTGAGCGTGCCGGAGGTAACGGCCGTTACCTGCAAACCAATCACCGCGCCCGTCGAGGTTTCAGCCACGCGCAGCGCGCCAGACTCGTTGGCGATGTCGAACGTGCCCAGCTGGCTGACCGGGTACCAGCGCTCGGTCCAGCTTTTTGTCTGCCCCGCGCCCAGGGTAACGGTGGTCCAGAAGTCTGGCGTCACGCCGCTGCTCCACATCTCCACATAGACGCTGTCGTCGATGGTGTACAGGTTCGGTTCCAGGTTGGCCGGGCCAAAAAATTTGTTGCCCGGCATCTGCGCCACGTCAAAGACGCGCACGATGCCTTGCTCCGCCGTGTGGTCGTACACGCCAGTGAAGCCTGCGTTGAGATTGGGGGCAAAAAAGCCGAGGTAATAATCCCAGGTGCCGTA